>NZ_JBEXCY010000354.1:0-6791 GCF_040605515.1 Dactylosporangium sp. NPDC005572
CGACCTGAGCCGGTTCCTGCCGTCGTACCTCGTCGACAAGCTGGAGCTGGCCACCCGGAGGAGCCCGGACGACGTGCGGCTGCTGCGGCGGGCCCGGAAGCTGCGCGAGTCCGCGTCGCGGTCCGACGCGGCCCGGCACCGGGTCATGCGGGCGTTCAGCGACCGGCTGAAGCTCTTCGACCAGAAGTACCCGCCGGTGGACCGCCAGCGGCTGGACCCCGGCGGACCGGGCATGTTCTACTCCCCGGGAGATGACGGCGACGACAGACGCTGGGTATGACCCGCAGGCCGGAGCGTTCGGCTGGCCGATCCTGGTCGCCCAGGCCGGCCGGCACGGCAACCGCGAGGTGATGCTGCCGGCGCGCCTCGGCCGCGAGCTGACCCGGTCCGTCCTCGGCGGGCTGATGTCCGCCGACGAGGAGCCCACGGCGACGAAGCAGGCGACGAAGCAGGTGCCGGTGACCGCCGCCGACGGCACCGCGTACACCCTGGTCAGCCGGCGGGTGCGGGCCACGTCGGACGGCGCCGCCCGGGTCTGGGACCTGCGGTCCCGGCGGCCGCCCGGAGTCCTCGCCGGCCACACCGGCCTCGTCAGCGGGGTGTCGCTCAGCGGCGACGGCCGGATCGCGGCCACCGCCGGATGGGACTTCACCCTGCGGACCTGGGAGACCGGCACCGGTGCGCAGCTCGCGCTCGTCACCGACCCGGACCGCCGGTTCAGCGGATGCTGCCTCACCGCGGACGGCGAGACCCTCGCCGCGACCGGCTTCGACGGCACGGTGGGCGTCTACGACCCGCGCACCGGCGAGCCCCGGGCGCGCGTGCGCGTCCCGGTCAACCTGCCCGGCGCGATCGCGGTCGACGCCGGCGCGACCGTCGTCTTCGCCGGCGGCCAGGACGGTACGGTCCGGCGGGTCCGCCCGGAGCGGGACGAGCTCGACCCGCTCGACGGGCACGAGGGGCCGGTGACTGCCCTGGCGCTGAGCCCGGACGGCCGGCTGCTCGCCAGCGCCGGCCGCGACGGCGTGGTCGTCGTCTGGGACGTCGAGCGGGCCGCGCCGGTGGCCCGCCTGCTCGGACACCACCACGGCGCGACGACCTGCGCCTTCCTCGACGCCACCCGGGTGCTGACGTCGGGCTGGGACGGCGCCGTGCACCTCTGGGACCTCCCGAACCGCACCACCGAGCCCGTCTGGCAGGACGAGTCGGCGATCCGCGCGCTCGCCGTCGTCAGCGGCGTCGTGGTGGTGGTGAGCAGCCAGGACGGCGTCATCACGGCGCTCGACCCGACCGGCGCCACCGCCCCCGTCCGGCTGGCCGCCGCGGACGGCCACGTGGACACCGTGGCCAGTGCCGCCCACGCGCCGGTGCTCATCACCGGCAGCACCAACGACGTCCTCGGCGGCGTGCCGGTCCGGGACGGGTTCGGGCGGCCCGCCACCTTCACCGAGGGCCTGCTCGTGCCGGGCGCCGGCCTTGACGGCGAGCTGCCGCCGTCGATCTGGGACCGCGTCCACGCCGAGGCGCTGACCGCGCTGGGGATCGTCTCGGCCGACCCGAGCGGGCGCACGATCGTCGGCGCCCCGCGCATCGCCCTCGGTTAGCGGCGGTCGGCGTCGGTGATGCCGAGCGGGCCCAGGTCGATGTTCAGGTCCGCCGGGGACAGGCCGAACTGCTCGCGGAGCTCGGTCATGTGTTCCTCCAGGGCCATCAGCGTCGCGCCGATCTCCTCGATCTGGTCGTCCGTCAGGCCGCCGGCGTCGATGCGGCGCAGGGCCTGGCGCTCCATCAGCTGGCGGACCAGCTCGATGACGGTGAGGACCAGGGACGCGAAGCCCTGCTCCAGCTTGTCGCGGTCGAGCTCGATGCGGTCGCCGGTCACGGTGGCGGCTCCTGCGGCGGGTGGACCGTGGCGGCCGAGGCGATGAGCGCGCGCAGCGACACGTACACCAGGTCGACGCCCGCGATCGACAGGGTCACCTCGCCGGTGATGACGACGCCGGTGGCCAGGAGGCGGTCGAGCAGGTCGGCGAGGGCGACCCGCTCGGGCACCGCCACGGTGCCGCTGCTCACGGCTCGCCCCGGGCGCGGGGCTCTTCCCCGGCGGCGGGCTCGTCACCGGCGGCGGGCTCGTCACCGGCGGCCGTGAAGGAGTACGGGGGCCACGGGCCGGTCAGCTCGACGTCGAGCTCGGCGTGCCGCCCCGCGTGCGCGGCGACGGCCTCCGTGAAGCCGGCCGAGCCGCGCTCGTCCACCAGGTACGCGGCGTTGAGCACCATCGGCTCGGGGCGGCCGGTGAGGCGGCGGTCCTGCGGCGGGTGGCGGCGGGCCGCCTCGGCGCGGGCCTCGAGCGCGCTGTGGATCTCCTCGGCGCCCTCGGCGGCACGCTGCTGCCACTCGTCGTCGGCGGACAGCTGCGCCCGGCGCCGCCGGAGGTACTCCGTCCCCGGACGGCCGGTCGCCGGTGCCGGGGCGGGTGCCGACGCCGGCGTACTGAACATCTTCACGCCCCACTCGGTGCGGCCGGTCAGGCGCGACAGGGTGGCGTCGAGGTCGGTGCGCCGCTCGGCCAGCATCGACCGGACGCCGGCAGCGTCGTGGTACACGGTGGCGAGGCGGGCCGGGACGACCGTGCCGGCGGCGCCCAGTGCCGCGACGACGGCGTGGTGGGACCGGGCCACCTCCTCCAGCCAGGCCAGGTCCTCCAGGTTGCGGCGCAGCGCGTCCTCATCGAACCGGCCCAGGTCGACCGGGCTGACCACCGCGGCCAGGCCGGCCGCCTCGACCGTGCGCACCGCGGCGCCACCGACCCCGGTGAGGCCGCCGGGCCGGTCGGGCCCGCCGGCCCGGGTCACCGCGTGCAGCCAGAGGCCCTCGCCCCTGGCACCCGCGTCCCTGGCACCCGCGTCCCTGGCACCCTCATCCATGGCGCGCCTTCCGCGGCGCCGGGAGCGGCTCCGCCGGGGCGTCGGCGGGCAGCGCCTCGCCCTTCCGCGGCGCCGGAAGCGCCTCGCGGGCCTGTGACGAGAGCCAGGGGTCGTGCTCCCACCAGTCGATGCCCATCTCGCGGGCGGTGTCGACCGACGCGACGACCAGCCGCAGCTTGAGCGTGAGCAGTTCGATGTCGAGCAGGCTCACCCGGATGTCGCCGACGATGACGATGCCGCGGTCGAGCACCCGTTCCAGGATGTCGCCGAGGTTTGCCGGCTCGTGCCCGGTCGTCGCGACCGCCCGGCTGTTGCCGTAGGACAGCTGGCTCATGTCAGGCCACCTTGTCGTCGCCCTTGCCCCTGGGGTACCGCCGAATCCTCCGCAGTCCGATGAGCGCACCGTCCTCCGTCACTTCGGCCCGGTAGGTCGCGAGGATGTCGCTGGACGACGGGATGCGCTCGTCCTCGACCACCTCGACCTCGACCACCCAGCCGTCGTCGCCGGGTTCCAGGGCGGTGATGCCCGAGGGCGGCTTGCCGGTCAGCTCGGCGACGTCGCGCAGCACCGCCCGGGCGACCGCGCCCGGCCCGCGGGCCCGCCGGTCGTCCTCGTCGTAGCGGGGCATGGGTCATCCCTCCTCAGCGCCGGACGGCCGCACCAGCCGGCCGACGAGCTCGCGCTCGCGGCGGTCCGCGTCCGCCGGGTCGATCCGGCCGGCGGCCCGGGCCTCGGCGACCTCCTCCAGCTCCCGCCGGATCACCGCCGGGTCGTACAGCTGGTGCTCGACCTGCTCGCGCAGTATGTCGCCCACCCAGACCACGGCCCGGACCGGCGCGAGCGGGAAGGTCAGGATGGCGCCGACGAGTCCCACGGCTACGCCGCCTCCGTGAAGTCGTACGGTGCCAGCGGGCCCAGCAGCCGCACCTCGGCCCGGCCGGCCCAGCGCCGGGCCAGGTCCTCCACCGCCCGCACGAGCTGCCGTTCACGCCGCGTCTCGGCGAGGACGGCGACGTTCGCGGCGCCGAACTCGCCGACCGGCTCCCGCTCGACGGTGGCGGTCGCGGCCGGTGCGAGGGCGTCGACAACCGCCTGCGCGTCGGCTTGGCGCCGGGCGTCGATCGCCGCGCCGATCGCCTCGCCGAGCTCGATACGCTCCTCCCGGGTGGTCCCCTCGGGGCGGTCGCGGACGGCGGCGCGCAGCCGCTCCAGCCGCGGGTCGGCGGCGATGACCTCCCGCAGCACGGCGTCCTCGGCGTACTTCGCGGTCACCACGTACTCCGCCTTGCCGTCGAGCCGGCCGAGGGTCGCGGCGAACTCGTCGTGGTGCGGCACCAGGAGCTCGTCCACAATGGACTGCCGATCCGTCAGTACCGCGCCGAAGCGCACCGGCACCACCGGTACCACCGCCGCCGTGGCGTCCAGGAGCTGCTCGTGGGCCAGCAGGTCGTCGGGCGTGCCGAGCGGCCGGGCGCGGTCCACTTCGGACACCAGCGCCGCGACCCGGCCGTGCCGCACCACGGTCACCGGCGCGTCCCCGCCCACGCCGCGGGCCTCGGGGTCGGTCTCGACGTCGGCGGGGACGATACCGTAGACGTAGGTCCCGGTGGCCGTCGTCACCATGTCACGCCTCCTCCCGGCGCCGGCGGCGCGGCACGCGCTCGGGTTCGGGTTCGGGCTCGTCGCCGACGTCGAGCACGTCGCGGACCTTCTCGCCGGCCGCCTCCAGCACGCCCTTCGTCTTGTGCTTGGCGCCGCCCTCCGCCATGTCGCCCATGAGCTCCGGCAGGCCGGCCTTCTCCTGGGCGATGTCGAGGCGGTTGACCGCCTCGGCGAAGCGCAGGTAGGTGTCGACGCTGGCCACGACGACCCGCGCGTCGATCGTCAGCAGCTCGATGCCGACGAGCGAGACGCGCACGTACGCGTCGATGACGATGCCCTTGTCGAGGATGGTGTCGAGCACGTCGGCGAGCGACGCCGAGTTCGGCCGGTCGACCACGCCGCCGCCGCGCTGCTGCATCGCGGTGCTCATCGCTTGCTCCCCACGCGTTGCGGCCGCGCCCGCTCGGGTTCCTCACGGACGTTGCGCCGCCCCTGCTGCTTGCGGACCGCGCGCTCCCCGCGCTCCCGGTCCTCCTCCGCGCGCGGTGCGGGCGCACGCTCCTGTTCCTCTTCCTCGCGTTCCTCGCCGCCCGCCTCCTCGCGGGCCTGTGCCTCGCGGTCCTCCTCCTCGCGCATGGCGGTCTCGTGGTCCTTGACGACCTCGCCGTCGCGGATCTCGCCCCGCCAGCCCTCGACGGCGTCCGGGTCGAGCATCGTCTGGGTCATGACGTGCCGCCGGAAGTGCTTGAACTCCAGCCGGGCCCGGCGGCCCTGGGCCCGCCACAGGTTCCCGGTGCCCTCGAAGAAGCCCTGCGGGTGGTACTCCAGGACCAGCAGGATCCGCGTCAGGTTCGGCGCCAGCTCGTGGAACGTGACCGCGCCGTCGACGTGACCCTTCGCGCCCTTGGAGCGCCAGACGATGCACTCGTCGGGGACCTGCTGGACGATCGTCGCCTCCCAGGTGCGGTGCGACCAGAAGACCTGGGCCTTCCAGTTGGTCTTCTCGTCCGACTCCTGCTCGACGCTCTCGACCTTCTTCATGAAGCTGGGGAAGTCGCCGAACTGCGTCCACTGGTTGTACGCGACCCGCACCGGCACGCCGACGTCCAGCGTCTCCTCGATGTTGGTGACCTTCAGCTTGCGGCCCTTCGCGCCCTTCGCGCCCTTGCCGCCGCCGAAGAACCCCTTCACCTTCTCCTTGAGGCCGGCCCACCCGCCGGAGACCATGGCCCCGGCCGGCGACTTGCCCTCGGCCACCTTCTGCGCGCCCGTCACCGCCGCGGCGAGGCCGGCGCCGCCCTCGCCACCGCTGGCGTACTCGGTCAGGCGGTCCGTCAGCCCGCTGACCTTCCGGCCGGCCGCGGCGACCACCCGGCGGCCGGCGACACCGGCGAGCTCACGCCCGCTGCGGGCCAGCACCTCGGCGACGCTGCTCGGCTGCCCGGTCATCGGCTCGTCCCCCTCCGCCGCACCGGCGGACGGGTCCGCGACCGGGCGCCGGCCATCACGGGCTCCGGCTCCTCCTCTTCCGCCTCGTCGTACTCGTCGCGCTCCTCGTACTCGTCGCGGAGCTCGTCCTCGTCGCGCCGCTCCCGGCGGCGGGGCTGCTCCTCGCCGCGCGGCTCCCGGCGGCGGGGCCGATCCTCGCCGCGTTCGAGGTCGCGCTCGTCGCCGCGGTCCTCGCCGCGGTCCTCGCCGCGGACGCCGTCCGTGCGGTCCCGGAGCCGGTCGGTCACCGAGCCGAGCCGGCCCGTCACCGCGGCCTTGGCGGCGTCCTTCGTGGCGGCGACGAGCGGCCCGCCCATCTCACCGAGCTTGTGGAGCTCCTCCGACGAGCCCAGCGCCCGGACGCCGTGCTGCAGCACGCCACCGGGACGGCTGAGCCGGCCGGTGGCCGCCGCCGCGGCCAGCATCAGGCCCCAGCGCAACTTGTGCTGCCGCCCGAGCAGGTACCCGATCCCGGCGGCCAGCACGACCTGCGTCCTGCAGTTCATCAGCCTCTCCCTTCGGCCTGGCGGCCGGCCGGAGGGTGGCCGTTGGGGTACGGCAGGGGTCTGGCGGCCGGCGCCTGCGGAGATCGTCCGGCCTACCCCCACCCGCGGGAGTGAAACCCGCAGGAGTGAAACCTGTGGCGGGGGGGCGGCGGGGGGGGGGCGCCGCCCCCCGGCGGGGGGGGGGGTGGGGGCGGAGGGGGGGGGGGGGTGGGGGGCGCCGCCCAAACCGAGAAACGGGGGGGGGGGGGGAGGGGGGGTTAGAGTGGG
>NZ_JBEXCY010000355.1:0-6741 GCF_040605515.1 Dactylosporangium sp. NPDC005572
CGGGCCGCGAGGGTGTCGGCGGCTTCGGTGTGCTGGGCGGTGAGCGTGGTGGCGACGTCGCGCAGTAGGGGTGCCTGTCGGCGCCAGGTGTCGGGGTCGTTGAAGATTCCGGCCTGGTCGTAGGCGTCGTTGATCGCCTTATCCAGGGCGGCTCGCTCCGACGGCGGTGGCTGCTGCCGCAACAGCACCGAGATCAGCGTGTGCAGGAACAGTGCCCGGTAGGTGCGCGCCTGCGGTCGGCTATCGCCGGGTGGGATGTCGAGGGGGTTGAGCCGCACGCCGCCGGCACCGAGCGTGATCGTGACGCCGCCGACCGCGTCGGTCAGGCGGATGTACTCGTTATCCGGGTCGATCAGCGCCACGTGCACGGCGTCGGCCAGGGAGCGGAGCACTTCGAGCTTGACGAAGTAGCTCTTTCCCGCCCCGGATCTGGCAAGCACCACGCTGTTGGCGTTGTGCTGCGTCCACCGGTCCCACCACACCACTCCGTTCGAATAGGGATTGAGGCCGTAGAGCATGCCGCCGGTGGCGCCGGGTTCGCCGGGCAGCGGCGCCGGCAGGTCCGCCGAGGCGAGGGGGAACGCCGCCGCGATCGCGTCGGTGTCCATCACCCGGCGCATGCGGAGCCCGTCGGTTGCGAGGGGAAGGGTTGCGGTCCAGCCCTGCAGCTGCCGCCACGTCGCGGGCTGGGTATCGAGCAGGACGGACGCGGCGGTGGCCCGGATGTGCACGACCGCGTCGTCGAGTTCATCGAGGGTGGTCGCATGCACGCACAGGTACAGGCCGACGCGGAAGAGTTTGCTGTGGCCGCGGGCGATGCGGTCGGCCAGTTCTGCGGCGTCGTCGGCGGCCGCTTCGGTGATCGGGTCGACGAGGCGGCCTTTCTCCGCGTCGGTGCGCCGGTTGGACTCCAACCGTGCCCGCTGTCTGCGCAGCCGGGCGGCGGCGATCTGCGGAGGCAGCGGGTCGATGTAGACGACGACGTCGAGCCGGCCAGGCCAGGCCAGCAGCGGGTCCAGCCATGCGGGGCCGACTTCCGCGGGGTAGCCGGTGACGATCAGTGTGGCCGCGTACCCGTCCCCGACGCGCAGATAGCGGGGTGTGTTCTGGATCGCGGCCGGGCCCAGAACGGCCGCGAGCTCCGCCGCGGATTCCGCCGCGTCGGCCGGGCTCGAGTCTGGGCTTGCGTGAGGGCGGGTCAGCTTTCGCCGTTGCAGCAGGGGCATGTCAGTCTCCTGTCAGTCCTCAGGTCCGGTGATGGCCCCGTCGGTCAGGGCACGGGCCCAGGTGACGTCGGCCGGGGTGTAGGGGTCGGTGGCGCAGGTCAGCACCGCGGCGGCCCGGCCGCCGTCCAGGACGGCGGTCTGCGCCCCGAGCGCGGACAGCGCGGACGCCGCATGTTCGGCGCGGCGTAGGACCTCGGTGTCGCGGCCCTGGTCGCCGGTTGCGGTGACCGCGACGATGACCGTGCGCCACAGCGGGTCCCGCCGCGCAGCGAGGTCGTCGAGGAAGTCGGCGTAGTCGCGGGCGGCGTCGGCCAGAGCCGGATTAGCAATCGTCTCGGCGCCCTCGGCGATGCGCTGGGCGTGGCTGGACAGATCGACCCGCTGGGCGGAGATCACGATCTGCACCGGCCCGGAGAGCGAGTTCAGCCACCGGCCGTAGCTGCCGATCAGGGCGGCCCGCTCGTTGCCCGTGCGCAGCCCGATGTTCACGGTGGTGCAGGCGACCAGCGCCACCGCATGCGGGCCGGCGTCGACAACACCATTGTCGCTGATCGCGTTGGCCGGCAGTCGCAGCACCGGCACCGTGGGTGGAGGTGTCTCGGTGGCCGGCGCCCAGGCCGGTGAGGTCGTCGGCTGGCCGGCCGTGGCCGGGGCCAGCCGCTTGGGGCTACGGATGTGCCTGGCAGCTGCCAGCAACCAGGCGTCCATGGGCAGTCCGTCGCGGCGGCCCAGCGCCAGCACGATCGCCGCCCCCGCGAGGGGCATGAGTACCGCGACGAGCACCGGCAGCGGCACCAGGCCACCGACCGCTCGGAAAATGCCGTAGCCGATCACACCGGCCATGGCCAGGATGGCCAACTGCCGGGCGGTCAACCCGTAGGCGATCTTGTCTGGGGTGTCGACATCGGCGGGAATCCGGGCGTGCGGGTCGGCGTCGTCGCTACTTCTCACGGAGGCCTCCGCGTGTCGTGGTGATGTGCGCTTTCAAAGCCTGGGTGTAGAGGTCGACGCCTTCGGCGATCTCCTCGCGGGTGTAGGGGTAGATTGGGCGGCCGGTCGGCCACGCGATGGCGACGATGTCGGCGCTGTTGGTCGTGGGATCGAGCGGCGTCGGGTTGGTCATCGCTTCGTCGGCGGTGTACTGCGTTGTCATCTGACTTCCTTTCCAGTGGGTCGGTAGGCGCGGCCGTCCGCGGCGCGTGAGGGACGTCGTGATGGGACGTGTCAGCTCTTGCGGGCGGGTCGGATCCATTGGTCTGTGACCGGCTGGCGTACCGGCCGGGTACGGGGCATCGCGGTCGCCGGGGTGACCCCGGGCGAGACCGACAGCGGTGGACCCGGCCGCGGCTGCTGCGGGACGACGCCAGCGGCCCGGATCGGCGGCCGTGACGAGCTGGGGATGGCCGCCGCCTGCCGCTTCGGCCCGGCGCGGGTGTAGAGGTCGACGCCGCGAGCGAGTTCCTCGCGGGTGTATGGGCGTACGGGTCGACCGGTCGGGTAGGCGATGCCGGCCCGGCCGGAACCGGCACCCGCAGGCCGCGGCAACGGCCGGGATGCGGAACCGGCGGAGCGAGAAGTCGGGGACGGCGGGGCGAGGCGAGTGCGCCCCTCGCCTCCGCCGCCTGAGTTCACCGGCCACGGCCGGTTGACCCCATCCGCGCCGGTACCGCCGCCCCCGCCGCCGGCACGGCCAGCAGACCGCGTGGCGCTCCGGCCGCCGCCGAACACACGAGAGATCCTGCGTGTCAACTGCTGCACGAGCACGACCCGCAGGATCATGCTCATCGCGTTCGGCCGGCTCTGCGTGACGTAGCGGCCCATCAGCCCGGGGATCTTGACAACGCCAAACAGCAGGCAGACGACGATAAGCAGGTTCATGACCGCCGCGGGTTCACCGCCCGGGATCGGCAGGCCCAGCACGCGCAGGTTGCTGTCCGGGTTGAGGAAGACCCGCAGCGTGGTGTGCAGGGCGACCGCTTGGATCACGACGATGCCGAGTGTGCCGAGCATTGTGCGCCACCACAGCTTCGCCGTGGCCTCCGTCTGCCGCGTGCCGTGCAGAGCCAGGGCGAGCGGCGCGATGCCGACAGCGACGACGAGCACGCCGAGCCGGATGATCCATTGCACGAGGAGCGTGCCGGTGAGCACCGCGATCAGCAAGCCGATGAGCAACAGCAGGAAGCCGACCGCACTGGCAGCGTTCACGTCGCTCAATGCGGTGACCGTGGTGTTGCGCAGCTGTTGCATCGAGCCGGGCGCGGTAATGTCCTGGCTGGTCAACGCGGCGGTGAACGCGTTGGCCAGCCCGATGATGGTGGAGCACAGCGGGATGGCGAAGTTGGCCGCGATCAGGCCGATGACCAGGCGGGGGATCAGCTCGCCTGGCCCGACCTGGGATTGGATGGTGTCGCGGCCCATCACCAGGATGCCCGCCCACAGGAACGCCAGCACGTAGCAGACGTTCACGATGCTCAGCGAGGTGCTGGCGAAGGCGGTGACCTGCGGCAGCTCGGTCACGTCGGGGCTGACGAAGGCGGTGACCGACAGCAGTTCCCACAGGGCGTTCAGCGCGCCGATCACGGTCTGGGCGAACCAGTTGAGGATGGGCCCGATGAGTTGGTCGGCGAGCCAGCCGCCCATCTCAGCCCCCGATCCAGCCCTGCACGACCGCGAGCAGGATCGGCGCGAGGACCGCCAAGGCGTAGCCGATGAGGGCGTTCTTGAACGCGGAGTTGGCCTTCTCGATCTCGGTTGGGTCGCCGCCCGCGGCCAGGCGACGCAGGCCGCCGATGGTGAGGAACAGGGTGGCAACACCGGCCAGCAGCCCGACGATCCAGGTGGTGATGTTGCCGATGATCACGGGCAGTGTGTTGGCGGCCAGGATCTGCGGTTCGGCCGCGTACGTCGGGGCCGAGGCGGCCACGGTCGCTAGGAACGCGACCGTGACGGTGGTGATGCGGTAGATGGTGCGGCGGAACATGGTGGGCACCTCCTGCCCCGCGTACGGGGCTCGATATTGGGGTTGAGGTGCGCCACCGGGGATGCGGGACGGGGCCGTGGGAGCGTCGCTCCTTCCAGCCGTGAGGTGATCGGGTGCGAACACGGCCACTCAGGCCGGCGCTGCCCCGATCCCCGGGGCGCCGACACCGGCCGCTGCTCGGTCCGATGTCTTGCCCACAAAGGCCCGCTGTTGGGCGGCCAACACGACGTCCGCCGCCACGCCGCGACCCAACAGCGACCCAACAGCCCGTCGCTGTTGGGTCACACCCGCAGCAGCGACGGGCTGTTGGGCGGCGGCCTTGCGCACTTCGATGGCGGCGACATGCTGCTGGGTCGCGGCGACCCGTTGTTGAGTCGCGCCACCGCCGCGGCGGCGGGGCCGCAGCGGCACGAACGCGAGGTCGCCCCCACGGATCGCCTCCAACAGCCGGCGTTCGGCCTTCAACCGCCACGACGAGGCCAGGCTGGCGGTGATACCGATGCGTGCCCCGGCCTGGGCGAGGGTGGCGTTTTCCAGTCGGGTCGCGGCGATCAGGTTCGCCTCGTCGGCGTCGATGACGCCAGCCGCGACCGCCCTGGCCAGGACCAGGTCCGGGTGGTCCCATGGCTGAATCGGCGCAATCGGCCCGGCCGCGCCGGTGTGGACGAGCTGGGCGTCAGAATCCGCGTCACGCGCCTTGCGGGCCGCGCGTACGCCAGCGTCGATGAGCCGGCCAACCACCCGCGGCGGCTCCAGGTCGATGCTCTTGAGCCGTTCGACGAACCCGACCAGCAGCTCTGCGTCCAGGTCACGGGTGTCCCCGCGCCATCCCGCCGCGAGCAGCCCGGCGATGTGGCGTAGACCGGGCAGGGCGACGCCCACCGCGGCTACGACCCAGGCCGGGCCGTCCCGGCGAGCGCGTATGACCAGTTCACGCCACACCGCGTCGCGGACCTCGACGCTGGTCTGCGCCGCCAGCAGCAGCGCGCGGAGCCGTTCCAACGGCAGGATCTCGTCCGGCAGGCCGTCGAACCCGCGGCCGTCGAATCCGATCTGGGTGGGCGGCTGGACGAGCAGGGTGAAGGCACGGCCAGCCGCAGCCAGCGGCGACGACGGCCAGGATCGAGCAGACCGGGCAGACATGGCATCCCTTGCGAGGCGTTCGGCACCGTGCCCTGACGGCGGTGCGAGACCTCTATCCGCGCACGCCTACCCGACAGTCCAAGATCACGCGGGTTGCTCCGAGAGCTTGTTGGGCCTACTCAGGGGCATGCTTACCCAACGGCCCAAAAAGACACGGTGCCCGGCATCGTCGGGCCCGGCGGCCCAACGGCGCAGTTCACGGGCCTGTCGGGTGCTGTTGGTCGAGAGATCCGCACGTCGGCGGACTCGTCCGACCTCGGACACCACTGATGGCCCCTCCCGGCGGAGTTGCGCGGGTCACCGAGCACGTGCCCCACGCGCAGCTACCCGGGGCGCGGCTCAAGCGCGCTGACCTGGACGTGGTGGGCGTTGAGGCTGCCGGCGAACGCAACGCTTGCGTGGCGAACCCCGCCCCGCACGACCCGACAGAACAGCGACCATGGCTGCTGCCGGCCCCCGCTGCGGAGCCGCCGCCCGGCGTCGCCTACCACGAGGAACCGGCTGTTGGCTACCCAACAGTGCCCACGGAACCCGCTGTTCGGCCCACCCTGAACGTTGTTGGCCAACACCGACGGCCGTTCGGTCCAACCCGAAAAGCTGCTGGGCGAGCCCTCCCGAGCTGTTAGGTAGCGACGCCCAACAGGCCCGAACGCTGTTGGCTGCTGTTGGGCATCCGCCCACCGGCGGCGATGCTCTGAGCCAGGCCGTCGAGGCCATTCGTAGGTGCGAACACGGCCAGTCAGCGCGGGAGCTACCCGCACATGACTGCTCTGCCCAACCCCACGCTGAACAGCGCGGCACGCCCAAACCGGTCCGACCACGACGCACGGCAGCCCGCCGACGGGGCGGTCCTCGTCGGCGGCGATGTCCCGATCGCCATCTGGCGGCTCGACGACCGCGACGACGCCGAAACCACTGATCCAGACACCCGCCTTGCGGCACGCCTCGCACAGCGACTCGTCCTCGTGTACACCCGACGCGGCGACGCGGTCATCGACTTCGGCAGCGACCCGCACCTGAAGCACGCCAGCGCCCACGCGTCCCGCTCGTATCTGTCCATCACCAATCCCAGCGCGGTCGCCGACCTCGACACGCTGACCGAACCCGTCAGTCTCGTCGTCCTGCGGTGGCCGCCACGGCACACCATCCGGACGCCGGCCAGCATCGCCGACGTGTTCGCCGCGTGCCGGCTCATCATGACCGCCGACACCTGCGTGATCGCCGCTATCAGCTCCGCGGCGCTCGGCCAGCCCGGCATGACACTCCCCGAGCACCTCGGCGAACTCCTGCCTGCTGCCCGCGCGGCGGGTCTGACCCACGTCGTGCAGATCGTCGCGGTCACCGGTCCCAGCCACGGCGACGAGTTCCTGTATTACGCCACCCAGGCCGAAG
>NZ_JBEXCY010000356.1:0-6655 GCF_040605515.1 Dactylosporangium sp. NPDC005572
CGGCCTCGCTGCCCTCGGCGGTGTGCAGCTGCTCCAGCTCGCCGCTCTCGGCGCCGGCCTCGTAGTGGCCGTAGTCGACGTCGCTCATCTGTATCTCCCTGAAAGTCTGTGGTGTTCGTTGCCGTTGAGAAGAACGGTACGGACGTGCGGGGCCGGGCGAATCCCGGAAACGTGCCACGGCGCGCCCGAGGGGGCGATCGTCCAGGTGAGGCTCCTCGGTGCCGCCGGCCCACCCGCCCGCCGTGGCGCAGGCTGCTGGCATGGACCGTCCCACCCACCACCGGTACGCCGTCGTCGGCGGCCACCAGCTGTTCTACCGCCAGGCCGGGCCGCCGGAGGCCCCCGCGGTCGTGCTGCTGCACGGCTTCCCGGCCAGCTCGTTCATGTTCCGGCGGCTCATCCCCGCGCTCAGCGACCGGTACCACGTCATCGCCCCGGACATGCTCGGCTTCGGCCTCTCCGACGCGCCGGACGGCTTCGGCTACACGTTCGACGCGCTCACCGAGCTCACCGCGGGCCTGCTCGACCAGCTCGGCCTGCGGCGGTACGCCATGTACGTCCAGGACTACGGCGCGCCCGTCGGCTGGCGGCTGGCGCTGCGCCCGGAGCGGCCGGTGACGGCGATCGTCACCCAGAACGGCAACGGCTACGAGGCCGGCTTCAACCCCGAGTTCTGGGCCCCGATCTGGGCCTACGCGGCTGACCCGTCCCCGGCGACCGAGGCGCCCGTGCGTTCGGCGCTGGAGCTCGACGCGGTCAAGTGGCAGTACCTCGAGGGCACGCCCGACCCGAGCGTCATCGCCCCCGAGACCTGGCTGCACGACCACGACCTGCTGCGCCGCCCCGGCAACGACGCCATCCAGCTCGCCCTGTTCCGCGACTACCCGTCGAACCTGCGGGTGTACCCGCGGCTGCACGAGTACCTGCGCCGGGAGCGCCCGCCGGTGCTGGCCGTGTGGGGCCGCAACGACCGGATCTTCGACCCGGCGGGCGCGCTCGCGTTCCGCGAGGACGTCCCCGACGCCGAGGTGCACCTGCGCGACGGCGGCCACTTCCTGCTGGAGAGCGACTTCGACACCGTGGCGACGTACACCCGCGAGTTCCTGGGGGAGATCCTGGCGCTACAGCGCTAGCGCCTGGTCGAGGTCGGCGATGATGTCCTCCGGCTCCTCCAGGCCGATCGACATGCGCAGCATCCCCGGGTCGATGCCGGACTCCTGCCGCTCCTGCTCGGTCTGGTGGGTGAAGACCAGCGACGCCGCGTGGGTGATGAGCGTCTCGGTGCCGCCGAGGCTGACGGCGTTGTGCGCCAGCTTCGTGCCGGCGATGACGCGCTGGGCGGCCTCGGCGGTACCGACGGTGAAGCTCAGCATCCCGCCGAAGCCCGCCATCTGGCGCCGGGCCAGGTCGTGCTGCGGGTGCCCGGGCAGGCCGGGGTAGTGCACAGCGCGTACGGCCGGGTGGTCCCGCAGGAACGTCGCGACCGCCAGGCCGTTGGCGTTGTGCCGGGCCATCCGCAGCGGGAACGTCTTGAGCCCGCGGGCCAGCAGCCACGCCTCGAACGGGTGGCAGACCGGCCCCAGCACCCGGGCCGTCTCCCACGCGCGGGCGATGAGCTCCGCCGAGCCGGTGAGGACGCCGGCGGTGACGTCGCTGTGGCCGTTGAGGTACTTCGTCGCCGACTGCACGACCAGGTCGACGCCGAGGTCGAGGGGGCGGGTGTTGTACGGCGTGGCGAACGTGTTGTCGGCGATCAGCAGCGCGTCCGGGGCGGCGGCGCGGACCGCGGCGAGGTCGGTGAGCGCCATCGTCGGGTTGCTCGGCGTCTCCACGTACACGACGTCCGTCCCGGGGCCGACGGCGCCGGGGACGGCGTCCTGGGGTACCAGCCGGACGTCCACCCCCAGCGAGGGCAGCACGGTGCGCAGGAGCGTGAGCGCCGCCGTGTAGTGGCTGGTCTGCGCCACGACCCGGGTGCCGGCGCGGACGTTGGACAGCAGCGCCGCGCTCACCGCCGCCATCCCGCTGCCGACGAGCAGCGCCGCCTCGGCCCCGTCCAGCTTCGCGAGGATCGTCTCGGCCTCCCGCGCGTTCGGCGACCCGTAGCGGGTGTAGAACGCGGTGGGCGCGACGGCGGCGGCGATCTGTGCGGCGGCGGGGGAGCGGGGCAGCTCGTACGTGCTCGTCTGGTAGATCGGCAGGGTCAGCGGCGTGCCGCCCGGGCCGCTGTCCACGGCCGGGTGCAGCAGGTCGGTCATGCTGGGGTGCTCCATCCGGCCAGTATCTGCCCTCGTCGCGGCCGGTCTGAGGGCCAACCGCGCACGGGTGGCCTGCCGCGCCCCGCGTCGCGCTACACCTCGCCGCGGATCATCCGGATGAGCCGGTCGAGCACCGCGCCGCGGCTGACCCGCAGGCCGTCGTGCTCGTACTCGTTGGTGACCCAGGTCCGTGCGCCGTTGATCGCCCGGGCCGTGGCTTCGGACAGCTCCCGGTCGACGTACATGTCGTCGGAGTAGACGGCGGCGGCGACCGGGACGGTGTTGTCCCTCAGGCGGGCCGGGTCGTAGAGCGCCGGCCAGTCGTCCTTGGCCGCGAGCAGGTCGGCGACCTCGGCGAACGCCGGGTCGACGAGCTCCGGGCAGATCATCTCGCCGGTGAACAGGACCGGGTCCGCGAACCGCGGGAACTCGTCCCGGACGCGCTGCGCGGCCCAGGCGGTCGGGCCGCCCTGCGCGTAGCAGGCCTCGTGCAGCAGGGTGTAGAGCGGCGCGGCGGTGAGGTCGAGCCGGTGGCGGACCTCGGCGAGGAACGCGTCGGACAGCGTGCCGGGCGCCTCGAACGCGTCCTCGACCAGGTAGTGCAGCTCGTGCGAGCCGGTGCTCGACCCGAGCGCGAGCCCGAGCGACCGGAACGCCGTCACGGAGACGTCCGTGGCCGGCAGCGCGTCGACGACGGCCCGCACGATCGCGGCGTCGCCCGGGTAGCGCGCGTAGTGGGCGTCGTTGCGGGCCTCGACGCGCGGGTAGGTGGCCCGGTACACGTCGTCGGCGGTGGCGTGCAGCCCCGGCAGCCCGCCGGTGATCATGACGTCGCGCAGTCCTCCGGGCGCGAACGACAGGTACGTCACCGCGCAGAACCCGCCGAAGCTCTGCCCCAGGACGCTCCACGGCCGGTCGCCGGCGACCCGCGCCCGGATCAGCTCGGCGTCGCGGACGATGGCGTCGGCGCGGAAGTGGGCGAGGTATGCGGCCTGGGCCTGCGGGTTGCCGCGCGCCCGCAGCCGCTGCCGGGTGATCCGGGTCGACCGCCCGGTGCCGCGCTGGTCGAGCAGCAGCACGCGGAAGTCGTCGAGGGCCCGGTCGAGCCAGCTGTCGCGCCCGATCGGCCGCGGCGACCCGTGGCCGGGCCCGCCCTGCAGGAACAGCAGCCACGGCAGGTCGTCACCGGCCTTCCCGGCCGCCACGACCTCCCGGGCGAACACCTCGATCCGCTCGCCGTCCGGCTGCCGGTGGTCCAGCGGCACCTCGAACGTGTGGTCGGTCAGCACCGTCCCCGGGTGCCGGAAGATCGTCATGCCCCGTACGCTACCGCCGCGGCCCACCTGGACGGAGTCGCGGCCGGGCTAGATCGGGAAGCGGCCGCTGCGCCACTGCCAGTGGCGGCCGGCCCGCAGGTGGTCGACGATCGCGCGCTGGAGCACGGTGCCGCGCGGCAGCCGGTCGAGCGGCGTGGTCAGGGTGCGGAACGCGAACCGCAGCACCTCGACGTCGGCGTCCAGCCCCTCCGGCTCCTCGTAGGGCTCCAGCTCGAACCTCCGCTGGAACCGGACGATGTTGGAGTCCGCGGGCAGGTACTCCAGCAGCTGCGGGTCGAGCAGCCACGAGCCGCAGGCGAACGCCGTGTACGGCTCGTCGGGGAAGTGGCGCGGGAAGAACGCGCGGGCCTCGTCGAGCGACGCCGCGACTGCCTCCGGGGCCAGCGGCCCCGAGTCGGGGATGTGCAGGTCGATGGCGGTGCCACCGCGCTGGTGCTGCAGCCGGCCCAGCTCGTAGAGGCCGCCGCGCGCGTGCAGCGTCAGCCAGCTCTGCATGACCGGCCAGCCCTCGCCGCGCATCCGCCGGTCGACGGCGAGGTTGCGGCCCAGGTCCGCGAGGGTCGCCCACGACACGGCCTCGGCGACGCCGTGGTCGCGGTGGTAGCCCGTGACGACGTCGACCAGGGCCAGGTACGCATACACGTAGAGATGCCGCCAGGCGGGGCCCCGGTCCCGCGGCAGCTCCGGACCGGGCGACAGCCAGCCGTGGCCCCCGAGGTCGGCGCGGACCAGGGCGGTCGAGCGGTCGAGCAGCCAGCGCAGCTCCGGCGTCCACAGCGCGGAGCCGGGGTCGGGCCAGCCCGCCATGATCTCGGCGGCGTCGTCCGGCGGCACCGCGAGCCGGTCGAGGATCGCGGGCGCGTCGCCCTTGGCGGGCAGCGGCGCCGACGGCCGGTCGCCGGCGAGCCGGTGCACGCGCTCGACGTCCTCGACGGCCACCCCGAGCCGGGCGGCGGTGTCGTCCAGATCCACGCGGACGACCCTACCGGCCGGCGTCGAGGCCGACGAGCACGCCGGACCCGCTCAGGCGATGAGCGTGCGGATCCGGTCGGCGCCGACCGCCAGCAGCAGCGTGGGCAGGCGCGGCCCGGACTCCCGGCCGACGATCAGGCGGTACAACAGGGAGAAGAACTCCCGCTGGGCCACCTTCAGCTCCGGCGTGGGCGGCGTGTCGAGCGGGAGCCCCAGCTGGAGCTTGGGCACGCCGTAGACCAGCGTCGTCAGGCCGTCGAGGGACCAGTGCGCGTCGAGGCCGTCCGCGAGGCGGTCGAGGGCGTCGCGCCGCTCGGGCGGCAGGGACGACAGCAGCTCGCGGTCGGCCTCGGTCCGCACGTGGGTGCGCTGCTCGGCGGGGACGCAGGTGGTGACCCAGCGCAGCGCGCAGTCCAGGCGCGGGCGGGCCTCGTCGAGCGACACGACCGGGTCGGCCGGGTCGATGTCGGCCAGGATCCGCAGCATCTGCGCCGGGTCGCCGACCGTGATGTCGGCGACGGAGGCGAGCATCCGGTACGGCAGGGGCCGCGGGGTGACCGGCAGCAGCCCGTCGGCGGTGCCGATCGCGCGGTGGTACGCGGCGGCGTCGGCCGGCGCGGCCGTGCCGGCGGCGGTCTTGCGCCCGAGGGTGTCCCACTCGTCGTACAGCCGCTGGATCTCGTCGTCGAACGCCACCTTGAACGACTGGTTCGGCCGCCGCCGGCTGTACAGCCAGCGCAGCAGCGACGGCTCCATGATCTGCAGGGCGTCGGCGGGCGTCGGGACGCCGCCGCGCGAGCTGCTCATCTTCGCCATGCCCGCGATGCCGACGAAGGCGTACATCGGGCCGATGGGCGGCCGCGCGCCGAACACCTCGGCGACGAGCTGGCTGCCGACGACGTACGACGAGCCGGGCGACGTGTGGTCGACGCCCGACGGCTCGAAGTGCACGCCCTCGTAGGCCCACCGCATCGGCCAGTCGACCTTCCAGACGAGCTTGCCGCTGCGGTGCTCGCGCAGGACGACCGTCTCGCCGTGGCCGCAGGCGCAGGTGTAGGTGAGCTCGGTGGTGTCGTCGTCGTAGGCGGTGACGGTGGTGGTGTCGCGCCCGCACACCGAGCAGTACGGCCGGTAGGGGTAGTAGCCGGCCGCGCCCTCGCCGTCCTCGTCGTTCTCCTCCGGTCGGATCTTCGTGCGGTACTTCGCGAGGACCCCGTCGATGTGCACCCGCTCGCGCATGGCGTGCAGGATCTGCTCCGTGTACGCCCCTTCGGTGTACATCGCCGTCTGGCTGACCGGCCGGTAGGTCACGCCGAGGTCGGCGAGCGACGCGGCCATCGCGGCCTTGAAGTGCTCCGCCCAGTTCGGGTGCGCGCTGCCGCGCGGCGCGGGCACGGCGGTGAGCGGCCGGCCGACGTGCTCGGCCCACGACTCGTCGACGCCGTCGAGCCCGGCCGGCACCCGCCGGAAGCGGTCGTAGTCGTCCCAGGACAGCAGGTGCACGCAGTCGTGGCCGCGGCGGCGGATCTCGTCGGCGACCAGGTGCGGGGTCATGACCTCGCGCAGGTTGCCGAGGTGGATTGGGCCGGACGGGCTCAGCCCGGACGCGCACACGATCGGCGTGCCGGGCGCGCGGTCCCGGGCGGCCTCGATGACCTCGTCGGCGAACCGGGCCACCCAGTCATCGGCGATACCTTCTGTCACACCCCTATTCAAGCAAGCTCGGATCCGGGGCGCTCCGGCAGCCGTCTCGATGCTGTGCGGGACAGGACTGGACGGGGACCGTGCCCGGCTTGTAGCTTGCAGCTGACCGTGCCACCACCCGAGGAGGTGAGACCCATGAACGCTGTATCGACGTGGGTGCTCCCCCTGCCGGTCACGGTCGGGCGATCGACGTAGGTGTCGCCGGGAGCGCCTCGCCCACCAGGCCCTCCCGAAAGGCAACACCTATGCACCCTGTCCAGTCCACCGCCGATCGCACGCCCCCCAGGTTCGACGTGATCATTGCCGGGTGCGGGCCGACCGGTGCGATGCTGGCCGCCGAACTGCGGCTGCACGACGTGCGGGTCCTCGTCCTGGAGCAGGAAA
>NZ_JBEXCY010000357.1:0-6625 GCF_040605515.1 Dactylosporangium sp. NPDC005572
AAGCGTCAGCCCAACCGTACACAGCCATCCACCGAAGTCAACAAACTACCGCTAGGTCGGACTTGTCGGCTTCGACCGCGCCCTCGCCAAGCAGGTGGCCCGGGCCGGCACTGGGCGAACATCCTGACTCCCGGCTTCGTGGAGACAGACATTTCGGCCCAGGTCCCCAACCGGTCCTCCTGAGCGATCGCGCAGTCGAACGAGTTGAGCCGATTCGCCCGGACGCGCAGATGAGATCGCTTCGGCGGCGGTGTACCTCAAAGAGGATGCACATAGCGCACCGGTTCGGTTCTCACTTGGCCGGCGGCTGGTCACCGTGAGACAGGCCGCCGCCCGTCGTTGGCGTCGACGCGGCCGTCACCTCCTACTCCTCCGGCGTAGACGGCCGAGGCTCGACGATCACCTCGATCGCATCGACTTCCTCGAGCGCGTGCGCGAATACATCCAGGAAGCGCTGAGCGGAAAGCGGTGCGCAATCTGGGCAACGTCACGAGCGGTGGCATGCCCTGCAACGGGTAGGTGAACCAAGCCTTGTCGGAGGTCTTCGGCCGTATGCGCGAGAGGCGGTGAACGCGGCCTCGTCGAGGTTGTACTGACAGCCGATACACCTGCTGACGTACGCCAGAAACTGGACCACGTCCTCCTCGGAACCCTCGAGCCGCAGCATGCCTCGCAGCGCCGGGGCCGATTCCTGACCCCGCCGACGGTTGCCACGCCGAGTCGATGGAGCCAGTCCGTTCTCTGCCGCGGGATGTGGCAACGAACCGCAGTTGCTCCGAGCGGCTCCGGCGGTTCCCGCTGTCAAGCGTTGAGGGCCTGCATGGAACGGGCCAACGGCACCACGCCGCCGTCGACGAGCAGGTCGGTGCCGGTGATGAAGGTGGCGGTGGGGCCGAGCAGGAAAGCGACGGCATCGGCGATGTCGGTGGCGGTGCCGATCCGTCCCGTACCGGAGTGCTCGATCATGGCACGGATCCGGGCGCCGTGCTCGCCGCCAAGCTCCTGCTGACCCATCGGCGTGGCGATGACGCCTGGGCTCACCGAGTTGATCCGGGCGCCGCGCTGCCCCCACTTGCGGCTGGCCGCCTGTACCTGCAGGTGGTTGCCGCGCTTGGCCAGACCGTACGCGGCGGCGGCCTCGGTCACGCCAACCAGGAGCGGCAATTGCAGCAGTTGGTCGGCGGGCGTGTCCGCCAGCCGGGCCTCCACTTCGGAGTCCAGTCGCACACCGAGATGCCCAGCCATACTCGAGATGACGACGCCAGCGCCGCCGGATGCGACCACGGCCGCGAACTCCTCCAACACCAAGGCGACACCGAGCAGGTCGACAGCCAGGATGGCCTTGGCTGGCGCCTGCGCTGGCGAAAGGCCGGCGGTGTGCACGATCTGCGTAACGGCGCCGAGCCCGGTTGCGGCGTCGGCAAGGGCGCCCACCGACTCGCGGGACGAGACGTCGACACGCTGTTCGGTGACGGCGTAGCCGTCGCTGCGCATGCTGTCGGCCGCTTCTTTCAAGATCGCCTCGTTGATGTCGGCGAGCAGGACCGTCCGGCCTGCGCCCTGCTGGCGAGCGATCGTCTGGCCCATGCCGCCGGCCCCGATGACGACAACCACGTCCGGATTCGCCATTCCACTCTCCCATCCTTACGAGACCGATCGTCTCGTTAGCGAAGGATACATGCCGCTGCTAGCCTGCGCGAGTGGCACAGCAGCGACCGAGGCGCCGCCGCGCGGCGACTCACCAGGCAATCCTCGATGCCACCCGGACGCTGTTGCGTAACGCCGGGTACTCACAGCTGTCCATGGATGGCATCGCCGCCCACGCTGGCGTCGGCAAGCAGACGCTCTATCGGTGGTGGCCCTCGAAGGCGTCCGTGACGGCCGAGGCGGTTGTAGCAGGACTCATCGCCGCAGGCCGGGAGATCATTCCCGACACCGGCGACATCTCCACGGACCTGCGGACCTGGCTGCACACCTGTGTCGCGTTGTTCGTCTCGCCGGAACACGCCCCGCTCATCCGAGCGCTGACCGCCGCAGCGGCGGACGACCGCGGCGAAGCACAGCGGCTCTATCAACACTTCACCGAGCCGCACCAGGCCGCCGTCGTAGCCCGGCTCCGGCTCGGTATCAACGCGGGCCAGGTGCGGCCCGGCGCCGACCTGGCCGCCGCGGCCGACGCTTTCGTCGGCGCCCTGCTGCTGCAGTTACTCACGGCCAACGAGTCAGTGTCGGCCGAGCGCGCCGACGGACTGCTCCGCCTGATGCTGCCTGGACTGCTGACGGACTGGGCACCACACGCGCAGTGAGCCCGGTACGCGAAGCCGCAATATTCTCAACCCAGGCGGCCGATTGCTTCGTCGCACTCCTGCACACCGAACTCGGCCACGCCGATATCGACCCGCGGGACGTCGCCACCGTGCTACGGCTCGTCGAGCGCGTCATTGGCTGCGCTCCTCGAACGGGCGTCGCCAACCGCGAGGACCCGTTCGCCGACCCCCACGTCACCGCTGCTCACACCATGATCTCGTCGACCAAGCCCCATCGAACCGCCGTCGCCGCGTCGAGCCAGTCACCGGACAGGGCCAGGTGCAGGGTCCGCCATCGGCCGATCCGACGCGGAATGCTGACAGTCCCGCCGGCACCCGGGATGAGGCCCATCGCGATCTCGGGCAGCCGGAATGCCGTGTCTGGGCAGGCAACGACGCGCCCTGCGAACGCGGGCAGCTCGATACCCGCCCCGACGCACGCGCCGTGCAACCGCGCTTCGGTGCGCGTCGAGAGCCGGTGCAACAGCTCCCCCGCCCCCCCTCGCGTGCGCACGAAGTGGCCGGTCACCGCATCCGGGGCGGCGCCGAACTCGTCGAGGTCCCCGCCCGCGGAGAACACCTTGCCCGCCCCGGCGATCGTGACCTGGACGACTGTCGGATCCAGCGCGGCCACCCGCAGCCCGTCGACGAAGGCGTCGCGCAACTCACGGCCATAGGCGTTGCGCCGCTCCGGCCGGTTCAACGTGATCCGCAACTGCTCGCCGATCCGTTCGAGCAGCACCGGGGGCACCTCGACGGGCGGCGGAAGCGACCGGGCGCCCCGCGCCGCCAGCCAGCGCCGAAACTCCTCACCGCCGAGCAGCGTCGAGTACGCGAACGACTCGAGGTCCAGGGCCGCGCGCACGTCGAGGCTTTGGCCGGCCCTCAGGACCTGGGCCAGCACCAGGGTAGCCTGTGGATTGGCCGTGGTGACAGCTTCGAGACGGGACGCCTCCGCGACCGGGTCGCACACCTGCACGCACGACCGCGCCTGCGCCGAAGGCCCGGTCGATTCCGGGCTCAGCGTCAGGTCCAGCGCGGCGAGCAGGTCGTGCCACTCCGAGTCCATGGGCTCGCGGGTGCGTACGCCCACAAGGATGCGCTCGGCGGCCGCCACGCTGTCCCGGGCCGCGTCCAGCAGCGCCGGGTCTGCGGCCGCGTCAAGGTCGACGAACAGCAGCGGCTCCTTCACCCGCCCGATGTCGTCGAGCAGCGGGATGGCCGCGCCGGCGGCGGCGAGCTCCGACAGGCCCACCCATCGCGCCATGGACACGTCCTCACCTGCGATTCTCCACCGAAGGCGCGAGCGTACCATCGCGACCATGACAGGCGAGCACGCTGCGGACGCCGCCGCGGATTGGGCTGGCAGCGGCTTGGTCGCGCTCACCGGGCACGCGGGCGGGCCGCCCTTGATGCCGCCCGGTGTAGCCGCTGCGGTGGCCCGCCAGATCACCGACCGTTTGGCTACGGCCACCGGCCGCGGCGCGCTGCGCATCGACGGGGCGGCGCTGCTAGCCGAGCGTGCCGCGTTCACCGGCCATCGGCGACGCGGCCCGGTCTCCGCGGGTGGGTCGTGCCGCCTGTTGCCGGTTGCGGACGGATGGGCGGCGGTCTCGTGCGCGCGCCCTGACGACCCGGCCCTGCTGGGCGCGCTCATCGGCGCGGAGCTGCCCGCCGACCCGTGGCCCGGCGTCGCCGGCTGGCTGCGGACGCGCACCGGGGCGGAACTCGCGGAGCGCGCCGCCTTGTTGGGATTGGCCGCCGCGCCGCTGCGCCCGCCGACCGTGGCGGCGGCGCCGCTCCGGGCCGGCCGGATACGGCCGGTGGAGGGCCTGCTGGTCGTCGACTTCAGCGCGCTATGGGCAGGTCCCCTGTGCGCCCACCTACTCGGCCTCGCCGGCGCCCGGGTGATCAAGGTCGAGACGCCGGACCGCCCCGACGGGGCCCGCCGCGGCCACCCCGGCTTCTACCGGCTGCTGCATGCCGGTCACCGCGCCGTGGTGCTCGACCCCGAAACCCCGGGCGGGCGCCGAGCGCTCGCCGCGCTCGTGGACGCGGCGGACATCGTCATCGAGGCGTCCCGGCCGCACGCGCTCGCCCGCTTCGGGCTCGACGCAGCGGATACGGCCGGACGCGGCGCGATCTGGGTGTCGATCACCGCGGCCGGCCGCGACTCGACGCGTGTCGGCTTCGGCGATGATGTAGCCGCGAGTGCAGGCCTCATCGCGTGGGACGAGCGGGGCGAGCCCGTGTTCTGCGGCGATGCGCTCGCCGACCCGCTGACTGGCCTGATCGCCGCTGAGCTGGCCATGACCGCACCCCGACACGGCCGCGGCCGGCTGTTCGACGTGGCTATGTCTGATGTGGTCGCGGCGACGTTGGTCGGAAGCCCGGACCACCCGGACCACCCGGACCGCCGGAACCGGGCGGCACAATGGACAGGAACGGACTGGCGGGTCGACACCCCGAGCGGCCTCATCCGGGTCGCCGAGCCCCGCCACAGAGCCGTGGCCGGCGACGCCGCCAACATCGGCGAGCACACCGCCGAGGTCCTGCACGAGCTGCGAATCCCGTTGCCATGACCGGCCTCGTCGTGCACAACGCGGAGTTGTACGGGCGGGCGGGGACCGACGTAAGGATCGCCGGCGGTGTCATCGCCGAGATCGGCCGCGGGCTGACCGCTCGGCGCGGCGAGGAGTTGCTCGACGCCCGCGGCGGCGCCCTGCTGCCCGGCCTGTGCGACCACCACGTCCACCTGCATGCCATGGCTATGGCGGCGCGCTCGGTACACTGCGGCCCTCCCACGATCACCGGGTTGGCGGCGCTCGCCGAGGCGCTGGCGCGGGCCCCCATCGACGAGTACGGATGGGTCCGCGGCGTCGGGTACACCGAGGACGTCGCCGGACCTCTCGACGCTGCCGCGCTGGACCGGCTGCACGCCGCCCGACCCGTGCGCATCCAGCACCGCGGCGGCTCGCTCTGGGTGGTCAACACCGCCGCCGCGCAGGCCCTCGGCCTGGTCCACGCGGACCATCCCGGCGTCGAGCGAGACGCCATGGGCCGGCCAACCGGACGACTATGGCGGGCCGACAGCTGGCTGCGCACTCGGCTGCCGCCGTCACGCCCGCCTGGCCTGGGCGGCGTCGGCGGACGCCTGGCCCGACTCGGCATCACCCACGTCACCGACGCCACGCCGGACCTCGACGCGACCGCGATTGGCGCCATCGGCGACGACATGCGCACCGGCGCGCTGCCGCAACGAGTACAGTTACTCGGCGCACCACTCAGCTGGGCGGACCCCGGCGAGCCGGACGCACCGACTGCCGGACCCCACAAGATCGTGATCGCCGACTCTCGACTGCCGGCCCTCGACGACCTCACCGAACGCGTCCACGCGGCGCACAACGCCGACCGCGCGGTGGCCGTGCACTGCGTGACCCGGGAGGCGCTGGTTCTGCTGGTTGCTGTCCTGGAGCGGACCGGGACACACGCTGGCGACCGGATCGAACACGCCGCGCTCATCCCCGTCGAGCTGATCGGCCGCCTGCGCGAACTCGGGACGGCCGTCGTCACGCAGCCCGGGTTTCTCGCCGACCGCGGCGACGACTACCTGCGCGACGTACCCGCCGACGACCATACCGACCTGTACCGGGTGCGGTCCCTGCTCGACGGCGGAGTGGCCTGCGCGTTCTCCAGCGATGCACCCTACGGGCCGGCCGACCCGTGGGCCGTGATCGACGCCGCCGCGCACCGGCGCACACGCGCTGGACGCGTCGCCGGACCGGCAGAACGGCTCACCGCCGACCGTGCCCTTGACGCCTATCTCGGCGCGCCTGAGAACCCGGGCGGGCCGCCGCGACCGATCGCGCCCCACGCCCCGGCCGACCTCGTGCTACTGCGGGCACCCCGGGCGCGGGCACTCGCCCGACCTTCCGCGGATCTCGTCGCCGCCACCGTCATTGCCGGCGCCGTCGTGTGGGCGCAGTAGCGACCGGTCGGCACCGGTTCAGGCAGGCTTCCCTTGGCAGGCGATCCGTGGAGGAAGGTCGGCCACCGTCCTGGTTCAATGCCAGATGACGACGGTGCGCGCCGAGCCGACCGGATCGGTGAGGAGCGCCTTCTACGGCCGGCGTTCGACAAAGACACCGCATCGTCGGCGTCGCTGATCGCCACGGAGCTTCCATCGGGGCTGAGCATAGCTTCGGAGATCGAACCGCCGGCGTCGCTCACCGCGGCCAGCGTCGGTCGTGGACGGCGGCACCGCCTAGCGGTAGTTTGTTGACTTCAGGGTGGTAGGTAGAGGTCGATGCCGTGGCCGC
>NZ_JBEXCY010000358.1:0-6598 GCF_040605515.1 Dactylosporangium sp. NPDC005572
GCGCCGTGACGCGCTCGGCACCGCGAGGGCTGGCGAGGAACCCTTCGGCAACCGCGCGGCCGCCGCGCAGCGGTGCGCCGGCGGCGGGCCGGCGTACGCGGCCGGCGCGGTGGCGAGGAGCAGGCCGGCGGTGAGCGCGACGACCCCGAGTGAACGCACGGTGGACACCTCCGAAGATCGGTTGACTGGGTGTCCGGACAGCCTCGCCCCGCGGTACCGCTCGGGACATCGGGGATCTCCTATCGGGAGTCCCTGATCCGTGCCCCCTAGGGTGCGACCGCGTACGATCCGACGGATGTCTGGACGGTTCCGGTTCGCGGTGGACCTCGGCACGTCGAACACCGTCGCCGTGGTCGACCGGGGCGACGGGCGGCCCCGGCCGCTGCTGTTCGACGGCAACCCGCTGCTGCCCTCGGCCGTGTTCGCCGACGTGTCCGGCACGCTCTTCGTGGGCCGCGACGCCGAGCGGCACATGATGACCGACGCGTCCCGGTTCGAGCCCAACCCGAAGGGCCGCGTCGACGACGGAGTGCTGCTGCTCGGTGACCGCGAGGTGCCGGTCGCGGAGCTGTTCGCGGCGATCCTCCGGCGGGCGTCCGCCGAGGCGGCCCAGACGGGTGTACCGGTGGCCGGCGCGACGGTCCTGACCTGCCCGGTCGACTGGGGCACCAACCGCCGCCGGCTGCTCCTCGAGGCGGCCGAGCGGGCCGGCCTGGGCGCCGTGACGCTGCTCGACGAGCCGGTCTCCGCGGCCACCTACTGCGTGCGCGCCCTCGACGGCCGCCTCACCCCCGGCCGGTGCGTCGTCGTGTTCGACTTCGGCGGCGGCACGCTCGACGTCACCGTGGTGGAGGCGGGCGCCCCTTCTGGTCGGTACGGCCTTCGTGTGCTGGCCACCGGCGGCCTCGACGACCTGGGCGGCACCGACATCGACGACGCCCTCGTCGGGCACCTCGGCCAGCTGATCGCCGCCGCCGACCCGCAGCTGTGGCGGCGGCTCGCCCAGCCGTCGACGGTGGCGGAGTTCCGCGACCGGCGGATGTTCTGGTCGGAGGTCCGCGCCGCGAAGGAGATGCTGTCCCGCGCCTCCACCGCCCCGATCCACGTCCCCGGCCGCGACCAGGCGACCCACCTGACCCGCGAGGAGCTGGACCGCATCGCGGGCCCGCTGGTCGACCGCGCGGTCGACGAGACCCGCCGCGTCCTGCAGCGCTCGGGCGCCGCGGACCGCCTCGACGCGATCGTCCTGGTCGGCGGCTCCAGCCGGCTGCCGCTGGTGGCGAGCCGCCTGCACGCGCGGTTCGGCGTGGCCCCGGTCGTGCCGGAGCAGCCCGAGCTGCCGGTCGCGTTCGGCGCCCTGCTCCTGGCCAACGGCGCCGCCGAACCCACGACCCCACCACCCGCGACGGCCTTCGCGCCGCCCCCGCCCGCCGCCGCACCGGCCGCCTTCGCGCCGCCACTGGCCGCCGCCTCGCCGTCCGGATACGCCCAGCCCCCGGCTGTCGCCACACCGGCCTCCGGATACGCCCAGTCCCCGGCCGTTGCCACGCCGGCCTCCGGATACGCCCAGTCCCCGGCTGCCGCCACACCACCGTTCGGGTATGCCCAGTCACCGGCCGTCGCCGGCTCGCCGCCCGCCTTCGCGCCGCCGGCCGCTTCGGTGAGCCCCTACGCACCCACGCCCGTGAGCCCCTATCCGGGCCAGCCGGCGGGCGGCATCGCGGCCGCGCCGACCAGCGGCGGCTATCCGGCCCCCAACCCGAGCGCCTACCAGTCCGCGCCGACCAGCGGCGGGTTCCCCGGTCGGCCCACCAGCGGCGGGTTCCCCGCGGCCGCCGCCGGTGCCTACCCGGTCGCGCCCGTGAGCGCCCACCCGGCCGGCGTCACCTACCCGGGCCCGCCGGACGCCTACCAGCCCGCGCCCCCGCCGCAGCAGGCGCCGCCCCGGCGGCCGTCCGTGATCATCGGGCCCGGGGTCACGATCCAGGGTAACGTGGCCGTGTACGGGGACTCCGACCTCATGCCCGCGCCCGCCCTTGATGACGACGACGAAGACGACGAGCCGCCCGCCCCGCCCGCCGAGCCCCGGCGCGCCGCCAGGGCAGCGCGCCGGGTCGGTGGCGGCGTGCTGCGGCGGCTGCGGCTCCTCGTCCTCCTGGCCCTGCCGTGGGTGATCATCATGACCGTCACCCCCTGGGGCCGGGGGCTGTTCAACGACGGCAAGGCCAAGGTCGAGGAGCTGCTCGGCACCGGTGCGGCCCCGTCCACCTCGGCGTCCGCGCCCGCGTCGCCCCAGCCGTCGTCGGCCCCGCCGAGCCCGGCCGGCCCCACCGCCGGCCTCGACCCGGCCAGCGGCAGGGCCGGCACCCAGGTCAAGGTCACCGCGGCCCACTTCGCGCCGCGGGAGAAGGTCGAGATCCGGGCCGGGACCACCCTCCTGTTCACCGCCACCGCGGGCGCCGACGGCGCGTTCACCGCCACCGTCACCCCCGCGAAGACCGGGGCGAAGGCCGGTCCGCTCACCGTCAGGCTCACCGGCAAGACCAGCAAGCAGGAGATCACGGCCGAGTTCGTGGTCAAGACCGCCTGAGGAATTGGTCCGGCACCGCCCGAGGAGACCTGAGGAGAGTGGAACGGCGCCGCCTGAGCAAGTGGTCCGGCGCGCCGGGTCGCGGGTGGTCCTTCCGGCGGCCGGTACGGCGGCGGAGGATGACCGGCGTGGAGTTCCGGCACGCTGACGCGATCTGGCGCGATCATCCAGCCCTGGTACCGGCGGTGCTGTCCCTCGGCGGCGTGACGCCCGACGCCGAGGTCGCCCCGGCGGTGGCCGCGTTCACCGAGGCGGCGCGGGCGCGGCTGGCCGGCGGCCCGGAGAGCGGCTTCCCCGAGATCCAGGCCTGGCGCCGCGCGTTCACGGCGCAGGGGCTCAAGCCCACGCAGTACCGTTGCGCCTCGGAGTCCCTCCTGCGACGCCTGCGGCGCGAGGGTGACCTGCCCGCCCTACACCCGCTCGTCGACCTCTGCAACGCCGTGTCGGCCGCCTTCGCGGTGCCCGTCGCCGCGCTCGACCTCGACCGTATCGACGGCGACCTGGAGGTGCGGTACGCGGACGGCACCGAGGAGTACGAGACGTTCGGCGGCGAGCTGGAGCACCCCGACCCCCGCGAGGTCGTGTTCGCCGACACCGCCGGCCGCGCGCACGCCCGGCGCTGGACCAACCGCCAGAGCGGCCGCTCGGCCATCCGCCCGGAGACGTCCCGGGTGCTCGTCGTGGCGGAGGGGCTGCACGCGACCGCGGCGGCGGACGTGCCGAAGCTGCTCGACGCCCTCGCCGGCGCGATCGCCGGAGCCTGGGCCGCCGTCCCGCGGACGGCGGTGCTGCGCCGCGATGAGCCGGCGTTCAGGATCTAGAGCAGCGTCTCCTGTACCGGGAACGTCAGCCGGGCCGTCGTGATGCCCTCCAGGACCTGGTCGTCGTTGAGGTCGCGGGCCATCACCTGCGCGTAGTTGCGGCCGCGGTGGTGGGCGTTGCGCATCCGGACCACGTTCGGGAACCGGCCGACCGCCCGCATGTCGCCGAGGCCGGACAGGAACACCAGCTGGATGCCGTTCGCCGCCGCGACCCGCCGCTGCAGGTCGAGGAACGCGACGTAGTTGGCCGTGCCGAGCGGGTTGTCCATCGGCAGCACGCCGAGGCCGGGCACGTCGCCGCCCCGGTTCGCGGCCCGCAGCCGGGCGAGCATGCAGAACAGCAGCAGGCTGATCGTGACCTTCTCGCCGCCGGACCACTTGCTCATCAGCTCCACCGGCTGGCGGTCCTCGCCAAGCTCGGTCGACGGCTTGAGCACCCGGGCGACGAAGTTGCCCCGGCCGACCACCGCCGTCGTCGCCTCCCACACCAGCGCGAGGCCGTCGGGGATCGGGTCCTGCCTGGCGACGAGCCGGTCGACGAGCCGCTCCACCCGGCTGCGCAGGGTCGCGTCGGTGGTGTCCACATTGGACCGCGGCCCGACGTCGAGGAAGCGCCGGTTGCGCAGGTGGTCGGCGAGCCCCGGGGGCAGCTGGGCGTGATGCTGTGCCCGCTGCAGGGTCTTCAATCCCTCGCGTACCTCCGCACAGAGCGCCGTCACCACGAGATGCTTGTCCTTGTCGACGGCGGCGAGCTCGCCGGCGAGCGCGTGCCGGTACGTCGCCAGCTCGGCCGCCAGCCGCTCCGCCTCCGCGACGCTGAGCGCGGCGCTCTGCTCGCTGCGGAACCGGTCGCGCACCTCGGCCGTCACAGCCGCGAACCGCTCCTCGCCGGCCCACCGGTCCATCCGGTGCACCTCGCCGTGCAGCTGGCTGCGCGCGCCGGACACGGCCCGCTCGGCGCCCTGGAGCGACCGCCGCGCCTGCCGCGCCGCCTCCCGCGCCTCGTCCGCGTCCCCGTCGAACGCACCGACCAAGTCCACAGTGGACGCTTCGTCGGCGAGATCGGCCCGCAGGTCGGCGGCGAGCTCCCGCAGGTCGGCCGCGCGCCGCCGCCCCGCCTCGGCCGTCCGCTCGGCCGCGGCGACCCGCTCCCGGGCCTCCCGCTCCTCCTGGACGGCCGCGTCGAGCCGCTCCTGGTGCGCCTCCGCCCAGGAGGTCGCCTCGTCCTCGTCCCGGGGTTCGTCGTCCGCGGCGAGGTCGGACGGGGACGGGCGGGCGGACTCGTGGGACGACAGGGACTGGCGGGCCGTCTCGGCGTCCGTCTCGGCGCGGGTGGCGTCCGCGCGGGCCGCGAAGTGGGCCTGCTCGGCCCGCTCGGTGCTGCGCCGCACCGCCTCGGCGTCGGCGGCGTCCACCGTACCGGCCAGGCCGGCCGCGGCAGTGCGCTCGTCCGGGGTGAACTGCTGGACCTGGCGGTCCAGGCCGTCAAGGCGGCGGGTGATCTCGTTCGCCGTGGCCTCGATGGCGGAGCCGGACGACTGGCGGGCGTACGCCTCGTCGGCGGCCTCGTACGCGCTCTGGGCCGCCGCCAGGCCGGGCAGCGGCGCCGGGACCGGGCCGTCGGCCAGGCGGTGCAGCTCCTCGACCCGCGCCCGGTAGCCGCGCAGCGTCGCCCGGTGCCGGTCGGCGTCGGCGCGGGCGGCCGCGACCACCGCGGCCGCCGACCGCTCGCGCTCCTCGGCCAGGGCGAGGCGCTCCTCGCACGACGCCCGCTGGGCCGGCAGGCCGTCGCGCTCGGCGCGCAGCGCGGAGGCCTCGGCGGCCCGGCGGGACAGGTCGGTGAGGACGCCGAGGCGGGTGGCCAGCACGCGCCGCCGCTCGGCGAGCGCGCGCAGCTGGCCGGCGTGCGCGGCGGCCCGCTCGTCGAGGTCGGCCCGCTCCGCGTCCAGCTCGGCCGCCCGGGCCTGGGCCCGGGCCAGCAGCTCGGTGAGCCGCGCGTGCTCGGCGTCGAGGTGCTCGCGGTGGCCGGGCGGGCAGCGCTCGGCGAGCAGCCGCAGCTGGTCGCGCAGGCGCAGGTCGTGGTCGCGGGCGTCGAGCAGCTCCTGCACGCGTACCCCGCGGCCGGCCCGGCCGGCGGCCCGCCGGTCGGCCTCGCGGGCGGCGGCGGTGCGGTCGTAGAGGGCCGGGGCGGGCGGCAGCACGAACCCGTCGGCGGCCGGCGCCGGCGCGCCGACGGCGGCGTGCAGCGCGGCGGCCGGGGCGACCTGGACGGCGCTCGTCGGGTACAGCTGCGCGGCCTCCAGGGCGTCCCGGGCCCGGCCGAGGTCGGCCGGGTCGTGCACGAGCAGCCCGCCGACCAGGTGGGGCGCGGCGGTCACGGCGAGGGCCCAGCGGTCCGGCGGTACCGCGTCGGCGAGCAGGTGCCAGCCGGTCGTGGCCGGGATCCGCTCGGCGGCGAGCACGTCGGCCGCCCGGGCCAGGTCGAGCGCGGCCGGCAGCAGCCCGCGGGCCGAGCCGAGCGCCTGCACGGCCCGGTCATCCTCGGCGTCGGCGACGGCGAGCTGGATGCGCTGCCGGTCGGCGGCGATGATCGCCTCGGCCAGCTGCTCGGCGAGCAGGCGCTGCTCGGCGACCGGGTCGACGCTGTCCCGCTCGGTGAGGGCGGTGAGCCGCGGGTCGGTGGCGAGGGCGTCGATCTCGGCGAGCAGCGGGGTGCGCTCGGCGTCGAGGGTGGCCCGCCGGTGGGTGAGCTCGGTGATGGACGCCTGCACGGCGCTGCGCTCGCGCTCGTGGGCGGCCCGGTCGTCGGCGAGCCGGGCCGCGGCGGCCGGCAGCTCCCCGGTGAGCCGCTCCTCGGCCTCCCGATCCTCGTCGATGCCGGCCGCGAGGGCCGCTTCGAGGTCGCCGGCCGACGGCAGGCGGTCGTCCGTGAGCGCCGCTTCGAGGTCGCCGGCCGACGGCAGGCGGTCGTCCGTGAGCGCCGCGGCGAGGTCGCCCGCCGACGGCAGCAGGTGGCCGGCCGCGACCGCCGCGGCCAGGTCACTGTCGAATGTAGACAGTGCCTGGGCGGCGGTGCGGGAGCGGGCCTCCAGGCCGCCCAGCTCGGAGCGCAGCGCGTCGGCCTGCCCGCGGCGCCGACGTCGCCGGCGGACAGCGTGACCGTGAAGTGGATGTCGTTGCCGTCGCG
>NZ_JBEXCY010000359.1:0-6532 GCF_040605515.1 Dactylosporangium sp. NPDC005572
GCGGCGCATGCTGGCCGTCGCCTGGCCGGTCGCGCTCGCGGCGCTCGTCGGCGGCACGCTCGCGGTGGCGGCGTCGCCGGACTCGTGGACGTCGTTCGCGGTCGCGGTGTACGGGTGGTCGCTCGCCGTCGTCACCGCCTCCTACCAGCGGCGGACCCGGCGGGCCGGCGCCGTCGTGCACGTCCCGGTCACCGCCCGCGAGGTCGCCGGGGTCTGATCGTCTGCGACGATGGCCGCATGGCCTCCGGCTTCAGGTGCGTGCGGGATCCGGACGTGCGGGCGTTCGCGGCGGCGGCGATGGACTGGCTGGTGCGCGACCCGGTCCGCAACACGGTGCCGGCGGCGCTCGTCGACGGGGCCCTGCGCGGCGGGATCGAGCGCGCCGGCACGGTATACCTGCGGGTCGTACACGACGGCGCCACTGCCGCCGCTGCCGGGACGGCGATCTGGACGCCGCCGCGGGCGATGTTCGTCAGCGTGCCGGATCCCGCGGTCGCGCGGTTCCTCGGGGGCCACGTCGCCTCGGGGGCGCTCGCCGGGCTCGACGCGGTCAACGGCGCAGACGACGAGCTCGACGCGTTCGTCGACGGCTACGGGGCGGCCGAGGTGACCGGTTGGCGCAGCCGGCTGCACGTGCTCGACGCCCTCCGGCCGCCGGTCGGTGTGCCCGGGAGCCTGGTCGAGGCCACCCCCGCCGACCTTCCGGTGGTCGTGGCGTGGGTGCGGGCGTTCAGCGCGGAGGCCGGCACGGACGGCGACGAGGCGGCGGCGCAGGCCGGCGCGCGGCTCGCGGCCGGCGGGCTGTGCTGGTTCTGGCGGGTCGGCGGGGAGCCGGTGTCGTTCCTGTGGCGGACCCGGCCGGTCGGCGGCGTGGTCCGGCTCAGCGCCGTCTACACGCCGCCGGCCCACCGCGGCCACGGCTACGCGGCGGCCTGCGTGGCCGGCGCGTCGGCCCGCGCCCTGGACGCCGGGGCGCAGCGGTGCGTGCTCTACACCGACCTGGCCAACCCGGTGAGCAACCGGCTGTACGCGCGGCTCGGCTACGTCCCGGTCCTGGACAGCAGCGTCCGGAGGCTGGGCGTCCCGCGCGGCTACCATCGAGGGTGATGCCCCACGTCATCGACCTCGACGCGCCCGCCGCCCCCGCCGTGTCGCCGCCATCGCCGCGGCGTGCGGGGCGGGTCGTCGCCGTGCTGGCGCTCTCGCTCGCGGCCGCGCTGCCGTCGTCGGCGCCCGCCCTCGTGACCGCGGCGCACGCCATCCCGCTGCCGAGCTACTGCACCGGGGTGCCCATCCCCGGCGGGCGGTTGAACATCGTCGAGCACGGGAGGTACATCATCCTCGATGCCACGACGAACACCGTGGTCGGCAGCGGGCCCTGCCCTCGTTAGGCGGGTCTGGCCGGATAGGCGCCGCGGGCGCCGGTGCGCAGGTCGATCGCGGGGCGGTCGGGCAGGCGGCGGTGCAGGTCGAGGGTGTAGACGACGGTGGCGCCGGCCGGCACCCGCATCACGATGATCTTCGACCGCACGTCCTTGCCGTTGTGCGGGTCGACCATGCGGGGCGTGCCCGCCCAGCGCGGCTCCGGCCAGGCCTCCGCCGGCGTGGCGTAGACGGCGATGCCGTGCTGGTCGCGCCACGGGTGGGTGGCGAAGGCCTGGTCCGGGACGCGGCTGACGAGCACCGCGACGTACTCGTGGGCGTCGTCGAGCGGCACCATCCCGTCGGTGTCCGAGTCGAAGTCCCACTTGTCGATGTGCAGCGCACGGGTGACGGCCGTGGCCTCGACCCGGATGCCGCGCGTCTCGCCGGTCAGCACGCCGTCGGCCACGGTGACCGGCTCGACCCCGGTGATCCGGGCCAGCCGGTCCACGCCCGCGTTCACGCAGCAGAGGTTGTCCTCGACCGGCACGTCCTCGACCGACTCGTCGATCAGGTCGGCGCACGGGCCGAGGCAGCCGAGCAGCGCGAGCAGCGCCGGAAGGGCGACCGCGAGCCGCCATGATCTTCGCATCGCCCGATTGTGGCGGGCCGGTGCGACTACACGGTGGCGTCGGCCGGTGACGCGTGGATCGTGAACACGCGGTCGAGGCCGGTGATCTGGAAGATGCGCAGCAGGCGCGCGTGCGGCACCACGAGCTCGACGACGCCGCCCGACTCGACGAGCCGCTTGTGCACGCTGATCAGCACGCCGAGCGTGGTCGAGTCGAGGAACCCCACGTCGGTGAGGTCGACGACGACCGCCGAGGCGCCCGCGTCGACCAGCTCGTGCAGGTAGGCGCGCAGCTCCGGTGCGGTGGCGACATCGAGCTCGCCGCTCGCCCTGACGACGGCGCGCGACCCGTCAACCGCAGAGGTGACCTGCATCCCGCCACTGCCCTTCTCGATGCCGAATTGGTACTTCCGGTCGAATCATACGGCCGAACGGCCGATTACCGCCCGTCGGCGGTGTCCCACGTCAGGTGCTTGCTGAAGCGCACGAGCGTGCCCGTCTCCTCGACCGACACCACATCCAGGCGCTCCACCAGCGCCGCGACGACCTGCAGCCCGCGGCCGCTCTCACTGAGCTCCCCCGCGTCCGCCGCTGGGCGGACGCTCCCCGGGTTGAATCCGCCGCCGTCGTCGGTGACCTCGATGACGCATTCGTCTTCGTCGACGGTGACGTCGATGTGGTACTGGCTGGCGAGCGAGGCGTGCGACACCACGTTCCCGCAGGCCTCGGTGAGGGCCAGCTGAATGTCGTCGCGGCAGTCCCGGGTGACACCGGCACCGGCGAGGGCGCCGTCGAGCGTGCGGCGGGTCACCCCCACCATGGCCGCGTCGCGCGGCAGGTCGAGCGAGAACTGCAGACGCATCGCATTGGCTGGCACGTTGCCCCTCCCCTGGCCGGTTCGGTGTTCGCGGTACCCAGTGGCGCCGGTTTGCTAACGGAAAAGTGTCGTACCTGGGGGGCATGATGCGGGGCATGGGGATCGAGGTGGTGAGCCGGCGCCGCAGCGCGCCGGCCGTGGCGGCGGCATTCCCGGGCGCCACGATCGTGGACGTGACGTCGAAGGCGCCGCAGCCGTGGGTGAGGCTGAGCCCGTTCTACCCGCACGGCGGCATCCCGGTCCCCTTCACCCCGGGCACCGAGGCACAGTCGGTGGAGGGCATCTGGCAGGCCCTGAAGGTCTTCGACACCGCTGACGTCGACCCGGCCAAGCTCACACTGACCACGATGAGCGGCCTCAAACGCACGACCCGCCGCTTCGGCCCGGTCCACGGCCACCGGGCGGGCCTGCACGGCGACACCCTGCTCGACTACGAAACGGCCCGCCGCCGCATCTACCTCCCGTCGTACCACTGGGTCCTCACCCACCACACCGGCCCCGAGCTGACCGAGCTGCGCGAACTGGCCACCCGCGGCCCGCTGGTCCTGCTCGACTACACGACGAACGGCGACGTGACCGACCTGTCGACACCGCTGTCCCACGCGGCCCTGATCCGCCACCACCTGGAGGAGACCTGGCCCACCTGAGCCACCCGACCGCGATGTCCACAGTGGATCCCTCGGTGCCGCGGCCTGCACGGCGCGCGCGGCAGCGGCCCGCGCGGCAGCGGCCCGCGTTCCGTTCCGCAAGCTGACGCACTCGGCCTGCGGGCTTCCGCCGCGCCGACGGCCCCGGCGGCGCGCCCGCTCGACTCACGCCTGTTCGCCGCACCACGCCGCACCGCGCCGCCCACGCCACGCCGCCCACGCCACGCCGCCCACGCCACGCCCACGCCACGCCCGCTTGTGCTCTCTGCGCCGCTTCGGGCTGGCCACTCGCCGCCCCCAAACCCACCACACCTCGCCGCCGCACCCACTCACCGCGCTCACGTGCGGCGCCACCACACCGCGATCAGCCGCTGGCGCCACGCCCGCCCGGCGCTCGCCACGCGCCGGCCCGCCCGTTCGCCGCACCACGCCTGTTCGCCGCGCCACGGCCGGCGGAGCGCACCACGCCGCCACGCACTCGCCGCGCCCACCGCACCACGGTCGACGGACCACGCGAGGACCGCCACGCCGCGCTCCCACCGCGCCCGCTCACCACACCACCGTCGACGGACCACGCCAGGACCGCCACGCCGCGCTCCCACCCATCGCCCCACGACCGCCGAGACCCGCTGCCACACTCGCCCCACCACGCACTCGCCGCGCCCCCACGGTCCCCCCGCAGCGCGCGTACCACGTCCCGCACCTCGCCACGGGCGCCTTGTTCGGCAGTCAGCTTCAGGTGGGCCGGTGGGCCTTCATGATCGCGAAGGGTTTTCGTACCCACAGGCACGAGAACCCTTCGTGATCATGGCGGAGGCGGGCAGCGGGCCCGGGTGGGTCAGGCGGCCGGGTCGGACAGGTCGCTCAGGTCGATGCCGGCCTGGGTCAGCAGCTCCGTCACGCGGGTGATGGTGAGGTAGTCGATGGTGCTGTCGCCGTGCACGACGCGGTACCAGCGGGAGCCGCTCGCGTGGCGGACCACTTCCACGCGCCAGGCGCCGTCCGGGGTCTGCATCGCGCCGATGACCTTCACCCACGCGACCCTAAACCGGCCGTTTACCTGCGCAAAGGCTTGATCCAGAAGTACAGCCGTGTGATTCGTCAGGGTGGGAAACCGTGGGATTCGAGGAGGCCGTCGCACCGCGGATGGGCTACGGCGTGGCCTGAGACACGCCGTAGTCGGGCAGCTCGATGCGGGTGGCGCGGTCGTCGGCCATCCGCATGAGCAGCCCGAGCCCGGCCCGGCTGTTCAGCACGGTGTTGCGCAACCGGGCCGCCCACGCGGTGCGCGGCGCGAGGAACCGGCCGGTGGTGTCGCCGCCCGACTGGGCGCGGCGGGCGAACGTGGCCAGCCGCTGCTCGTACTGCGCGAAGGCGGTCGCGTGGTCCGGCGCGGTCGCCAGCTCGCCGGCCAGCACGTACGCGGCGACGATCGCCGTGCCGGTGCCCATGCCGCCGATCGTCGCCCCGGCCGCGGCGTCGCCGACGAGCGCGACCCGGCCGCGGGACCAGGGCGAGACGTCCACCCGGCAGATCGCGTCGAAGTAGAAGTCGTCGGCGGCGCGCAGGCCGTCGAGCAACCGTGGCACCTCCCAGCCGAGGCCGGCGAAGCGCTCCAGCAGGATCCGGCGCTGCGCCTCGCGGTCGTGGCGCTCGTACCGGAGTTGCGGCGACGCGAACATCACGAAAGCGGTGGCGCGGGACGGGTCGCGATGGTCGCCCCCGACGCTCGCCATCAGGCCGGGGACGTTGTAGACGAGGGAGTCGCGCCCCAGCCCGAGGTGGTTCGGCACCTCCCAGGTGGCGACGTAGTGGCCGAGGTGCCGCACGAACCGCTCCTCCGGCCCGAACGTGAACCGCCGCACGGCCGAGTGCACCCCGTCGGCGCCGATCACGAGGTCGAAGGTGCGCCGGTCGCCGCCGGCGAAGGTGACGTCGACGCCCTGCGGACCCTCGCGCATCGCGACGATCCGGTCACCGAAGATGTACTCCGTGTGGGCGCGACTGCGCTCGTACAGCACCCGGGACAGGTCGAAGCGCGGCACCTCGATCTCCCCGCCGGCGAAGTCGGCCGGCAGCTCCATGAGGCGGCGCCCGGCGGCGTCGACGAACCGCATCGCGGTCCCCCCGGTCTGGACCGCGCGGAGCTCGTCCAGCACGCCCATCCGCTCCAGCAGGCCGAGGTGCGTGGGCCCGCGGAAGTCGACGGCGTTGCCCCCGCTGCGCAGGGCCGGCGCGACCTCCACGACGGTCGGCCGGAACCCGTGACGGGCCAGCCACAGCGCGGTCGCCGGCCCGGCGATGCTGGCCCCGGAGATGAGCACGGTCTGCATGGTGGGCTCCCCCTGTCGAGAAACTGTGTCCGATGGACTCGGTTTTTATTGTGTACCATGGACGCAGTTATTCGCCAAGAGGAGTGCCGTGGACCACGACGTGCTCTGGGACGGCCCGCGACCCGCGACGCGGGGCCCGAAGCCGACGCTCACCCTCGACCGCGTCGTCGCGGCGGGGATCGCGATCGCCGACGCGGAGGGGCTGGCCGCGGTCGCCATGCACCGGGTCGCCGCCGACCTGGGCATGACGAAGATGTCCCTGTACCGCTACGTCCCCGGCAAGGCCGAGCTGGTCGCGCTCATGGTGGAGCAGGCGATCGGCGCGCCGCCGCCGCTGGCGCCCGGTGGGTGGCGGGAGGCGCTGACGACATGGGCGCGGGTGCTGATGGCGCGGTACCTCGAGCACCCCTGGGCCCTGGAGGCGACGGTCGGCCCGCGCCCGGTCGGGCCGGTCGAGCTCGGCTGGATGGAGGCGGCCCTCGGCGCGCTCGCCGGCACGCCGCTGCGCGGCCCGGAGCGCCTCGACGCCGTGGCGGTCCTGGCCGGGCACGTGCGGGCGCTGGTCCAGCAGAGCGCGGCCGCCGAGCACCCGGAGGCCGCGCTGGCGGCGGCGATCGCCGCGCCGCTGGCCCGTACCTCGCCAAGCTGGTCGGCATCAAGTCGGTTGTCAACGTCACCCAGG
>NZ_JBEXCY010000360.1:0-6508 GCF_040605515.1 Dactylosporangium sp. NPDC005572
GCGCGGCGGGGCAGGCCCGGCGGCGACGGGGCGCGACGGGGCCGGCGGCGCGGCAGGGCGGCGGTGGGTGGGGTCTTGCGGACGGGCTTGGCGCCTCGTTGGTGTCCGTCCTGGTGTTGGGCGGTGGGTGGTTCAGTCCGGCAGGGAGGACTTGAGGGAGTCCGCGAAGGCCCGCACCTCCGACAGCGTGGTGTCGAAGGCGGTCATCCAGCGGGCGGTGGAGGATGGTGGGTGCCACTCGAAGGCGTACGTCTCGTGGAGGTGGGCGGCGGACTCCGGCGGGATCGTCGCGAAGACCGCGTTGGACTGCGTCGGGTGGGCCATCGTCACGCCGGGCAGGGCGGACGCGGCGGTCGACAGGGCTGACGCCGTGGTGTTGGCCTGCTTGGCGTTCGTGCGCCAGAGGTCGTCCTCCAGCAACGCTGCCAGTTGGGCCGCCACGAAGCGCATCTTCGACGTCAGTTGCATCGCCTGTTTCTGGAGGTGGTGGCGCGGCGTGGCCAGTGACGGGTTCAGGAACACGACCGCCTCGGCGCCCAGTGCGCCGTTCTTGGTGCCGCCGAACGTCAGGACGTCGATGCCGCACGCGGCGAACGCCGACAGGTCGACGTCCAGGGACACCGCCGCGTTGGACAGGCGGGCGCCGTCGACGTGCAGGAGCATGTCGTTGGCGTGGGTCCACGACGCTATCTCGCGCAGGGACTCCAGCGAGTAGACCGTGCCCAGCTCGGTCGGCTGGGCCAGGGAGACCGCGCGGGGGACGGGGCGGTGGGGGTCGTCGGGCGGCCACGTGGCCGCCGAGAGTAACGGGACCGTCAGGCGGCCGTCGGGGGTGGGGATGCCGACCAGCTTGCTGCCGAGGAAGCGCTCCGGGGTGCCGGCCTCGTCGGTCAGGATGTGGGCCGTGGTCGCGCACAGGGCGGCCTCGTGGGGGCGGAGCAGCGCGGCCAGGGCGATGATGTTCGCCGCGGTGCCGGTCAGGGCGAAGGCCACCTCCACGGCCGTGCCGAAGTGGGCGCGGAGGAGGGCGACCGCCCTGGACGTGACGGCGTCCAGGCCGTAGGACGGGGCGGTCGAGGCGTTGGCGGCCGCGATCGCCGCGAGGACGGCCGGGTGGACCCCCGCGGTGTTGTCGCTGGCGAACCTCGCGGAGACAGGCCGAGGCGGTGGGGGCGTCGCCGACTCCGACGATGACGACGGTGATCCCGGCGGTGATCCCGGCGGCGCGAACCCCTGCGACTCTTCCACGCCCCCATCCTGCAACCCGGGTACGACAAAAACCCGAAAGCTCGGACCATGCGTGGCGATGTCGGCGGTGTGACCTCACCCGCCCCCACGCCGCTCGACGCCGGTCGTCGACGCGACGGCCGCCACAAGGAGCTGATCGCGCAGCTCGTCGTAGGTCGGCGCTAGGGAGCGCAGCGCCGCCGCGGCCCGCGGGAAGTCGCCGGCGACGATCGGGTGCTGCAGCGACCCGACGAGCCGGGCCTGCCGCGCGGCGACGTCGGCCGCGCCCGGCAGGCCGGCCAGGTTCAGGCAGTCGGCGGTGTCGGCGAGCCGCCGGGCGCCGACCCGGATCGCGAACCACATGAGGTGCTCGCGCACCCCGTCGCCGGCGCCGGCCTCCACCATCGAGGCGAGCTGCTCGGCGGCGACGCCGTTGCCGACGCTACCGGGTGGCATGGGCGCGTCGGTGACCATGCCGAGCCGGTCGATCGCGGCGGGGACGACGGCGCGGATGGCGTCGGCGGGGGACACGTCGGCGACCTTCCGGAAGCCGGTCCGCATCGTGTACGGCGAGCCGTAGTCGACGGTCGTGGCCTCCCACGCGGCGAGGAAGTCGGCGACGGGCACCTCCGCGTAGGGGTAGCCGTGCGGGTCGTGGACGAGGACCCGGGTGGGGGACACGTCGAGCACGACGACGTAGTGGTCGGCGCCGATCGGGCCGGTCATCTCGGGCTGGTGGCGCAGGTGGCCCATCTCGAGCGGCCCGACCCACACCGGCCCCTCGGCGGCGGCGTCGCGCAGCTGCGCGAGGGTCGCGCCGCGGTGCGTGTCGGAGGCCCAGCCGATCGCGGCGAGGGCCTGGTCGAAGCCGAGCTCCGGGTTCCAGCCGTAGGCGTCGAAGAAGGCGGTCCGGCCCCCGATGAGCTGCATGCCGAACGGTCCGGTGGTGGCGACCTCGATGACCGCGGTGGACGGCGACGCCGGCCCGAGGAGCATGGCGAAGGAGTTGGCGTAGCAGTACGGGCCGCTGCCGACGTACGGGTGGTGGTACACCTGGAGACTCCAAAATTCAGACGGGGTAGGCGACGTCGAAGAGGGCGCCGCCGGTGCCGGGTGTGATCTCGTACGGCGAGCCGGTGCACAGCACGCCGCCGGCGTCGGTCCACGCCTCGACGGCGTCGTAGACGCGCAGGATGAGCGGCAGGTCCTCGTGCGAGGCCGGCACCGGCAGGTAGGCCTCGGCGTGCGCGGCGACGAGCCGGATGGCGAGGTCGGCGACGGGTTCGAGGCTGCCGGTGCAGGCGACGGCGACCTCGACGAGGCCCTCGCTGTCCGGGGTGACCAGCTCGTGGAAGGTGACGATGCGCCGGCCGTCGGCGGGCAGCCCGGAGGCGCGCAGGTGGGCGCGGATGTCGCGCTCGCCGCCCTCGACGAGGCCGGGCAGCTCGCTCGACGTGATCCGGGCGCTGCGGCACAGGACCTTCGTCGCCGGTACCTCCCGGACCGCGACGAGGGCGGTGAGCGCGTCGTCGGCGCCCTCGCCCTGGGCCGCCTCGACGCCGGCGGCCCGCTCGTCGAGCAGCCGCCGCTGGGTGTGCAGCCAGCCGCGCAGCTCCAGCGCGCGGGCCTCGGGCGTCAGGTCGGCGAGGTAGCCGATGCGGGCCAGCGGCAGCCCGAGCCGGCGCAGCCGGGCGATGACGCGGGCGCGGGGCAGCTGGTCGACGGAGTAGGACCGGTACCCGGTGGCGGGGTCGACGGCGGCCGGCAGCAGCAGGCCCTGCTCGGCGTACAGGCGCAGGGCCTTCGGCGACAGCTGCGCGGCGGCGCCGAACTCACCGGCGCGGAGGTGACGGTCGTTCACGCGGCCCAGTCTGGACCGTGCCCTTGGGGCCAGGTCAACGAAATCCGATCTGCAAAAAGGTCGGAGAACCGTATCGTCGGTGTCGATGCCACGAACCGATCACCGCCTGGCCCGGCTCGACGACGCCTGGGCCGTCCTCGACAACCCGCACGGCGTCCCGGTGGAGCTGTGCGCCGGCCCCGATGTACCGGTGGAGCCGGCCGCCGTCGATGAGCTGCTCACCGTCCTCGACACCGCCCGCACGCTGCGCACCCTCGCCGACGCGGTGCCGGGCCTCGACCGGGAGCCGCGCATCGACCGGGTCGTGTGCACGCCCGACTTCCACAAGGGCGCCGGCATCCCGATCGGCACCGTGCTGCGCACGAGCGGCGCGCTCATCCCGCAGGCGGTCGGCAACGACGTCAACTGCGGGATGCGGGTCGAGGTCACCTCGCTCACCGTGGACCGGGTCCGGCCGCGGCTCGACGCGCTCGAGGCGCGGCTGCGGCACCTGTTCTTCGAGGGCGGGCGGCGCATCGGCCTGACCCCGGCGCAGCGCGAGGGCCTGCTGCGCGACGGTCTGCCGGGCCTGTTCGACGCCGGCGCCCGGGTCGGCGACGCGGACCCGATGCATGCGGCCGCCTGGCCGGCGCCGGACGCGGAGGCGTTCCGGGACTGGGTCACCAGCGGCGGCGGCACGAGCTACGACAGCATCATCGGCAGCGTCGGCGGCGGCAACCACTTCGCCGAGTTGCAGTACGTCGCCGCCGTCCACGACGGTGCGGCCGCCTACGCGTGGGGCCTGGTGCCCGGCCGGGTCGTCCTCATGGTGCACAGCGGCTCGCTGTCCCTCGGGCACCAGGCGAACGCCACCGGGCAGGACCAGGCGCGGGCGCTGTGGCCGAAGGGCGTGCCGGCCCCCGCCAACCGGGTCCTGCCGATCCTGCTGAGCGACGCTTCGGCGCTTCGGATCCAGCGGTACCGCACCGCGTTCGCGAACGCCGCGAACTTCGCGATCGGCAACCGGTTCTTCCTCGCGCAGATGCTGCGGACCGGTCTCGTGGCGGCGGTCGGGGAGCTGGAGTCGCGGCTCGTCTACGAGTCCCCGCACAACCTGCTGTGGGACGGGGACGCCGGCACGGTCCTGCACCGCAAGGGTGCGACCCCGGCGGGCGGCGCCGACGCGGACCGCCCGTTCGGCGAGCCGGTCATCGTGCCCGGTTCGATGGGCGCGCCCAGCTACCTGCTGCGCGGGCTGGGCAGCGAGCGGGCCCTCGGCAGTGCCTGCCACGGCGCCGGGCGCAGCATCCCGCGCGGTGCGACGGCGCGGGGCGGCGACGCCGAGCTCGACGCGTTCCTGCGCGAGTTCCGGGTCGTCACCCCGGTGAACCCGCGCGACCCGGCGGTGGCCGGCCGCCGCGACGTCGTCGAGGCGTGGCGGCGCGACCTCAAGCAGGAGGCGCCCTGGGCGTACAAGGAGATCGGGCCGGTCGTCGACAGCCTGCGCCGGGCCGGGGTGGCCGAACCCGTCGCCGAGCTGCGCCCGATCCTGACGGTCAAGGGTTAGGTGCTCGGATGATCCGGTTGGACCGGTGTGCCGGTGAAGTACTGCCGAACCGGTGCGGATCGGGACCATTCCGGTCGCTTAAATGTGCCACAAGTCCGGGTTAAGGTTGCCCAGACATCCGATGTCAGGGGTACAGTGACATCGACAACGGCGAAAGTCTCGGCGGCTTTGCGTCCGACACCCGGTCGCGGGTCCCGGTGGAGCGCCGCCCTTCGCCTGCTGGGAGCCCCCCGTGGCCGCCCGCAGACGAAAGGGAAGCACCGCATGAGCCTCTCCCGACGGAAAGTCCTCGCCGGTGGGATCGCCGCCGCCGGCCTCGGCGCCACGGGGTACCTCACGATGGGCTCGGCCGAGGCGGCCAGCCCGCCCGGCGACGTCGTCGGCAAGATCTCCGTCGGCTACCAGGGCTGGTTCGCCTGCCCCGGCGACGGGGCGCCGATCAACCAGTGGTGGCACTGGAGCCGCAACGGCGGGCAGCCGCCGTCGCCGTCGAACACCACGATCGTGTCGTGGCCCGACATGCGCGAGTTTACGCGCGGGTACACCACCGCCTACGGCAACCTCGGCAACGGCCAGCCCGCCCGGCTGTTCTCGTCGTACGACCAGCAGACGGTCGACACCCACTTCAAATGGATGCAGCAGTACGGGGTCGACACCGCCGCGCTGCAGCGGTTCAACCCGTTCGGGGGCGAAGGACCGACCCGCGACGCGATGACCGCCAAGGTGCGGCAGGCCGCCGAGGCGACCGGCCGCAAGTTCTACATCATGTACGACGTCACGAGCTGGACGAACATGCAGTCGGAGCTGAAGACCGACTGGACCACGAAGATGTCGGCGTACACGTCGTCGCCGTCCTACGCGCGGCAGAACGGCAAGCCGGTGGTCTGCATCTGGGGCTTCGGCTTCAACGACCCCGGCCGCCCGTTCGCGCCCGCCCCGTGCCTCGAGGTGGTCAACTGGTTCAAGAACCAGGGCTGCTACGTGATCGGTGGGGTGCCGACGTACTGGCGGACCGGCGTCAACGACTCCCGGGCCGGGTTCGGCGACGTGTACCGCGCGTTCAACATGATCTCGCCGTGGATGGTCGGCCGCACCGGCGACCTGGCCGGCCTCGACTCGTTCTACACCAACGTCAACACCCCCGACCAGGCCGAGTGCAACGCGCGGGGCATCGACTACCAGCCCTGCGTGATGCCGGGCGACCTGTCCGCGGGCGCCCGCCACCACGGGGACTTCTACTGGCGGCACATCTACAACATGACCCGGCTCGGCGCCCAGGGGCTGTACGTGTCGATGTTCGACGAGTTCAACGAGGGCAACCAGATCGCCAAGACGGCCGAAAACGCGTCGATGCAGCCGGTCAACTTCGGCTTCCGCGCCCTCGACGAGGACGGCGTGGCCTGCTCGTCCGACTACTACCTGCGCATCACCGCGGACGGCGGCCGGATGTTCAAGGGCCAGGCCGCGCTGACCGCGACCCGCCCCACGCAGCCGGTGGCCGGCGGTCCGACGACGCCGCCGTCCGGTGGCATCGGGCTGCGCTCCCGGGCGAACAACCAGCTCGTGTCGCTGCGCGCCGACGGCGTGCTCATCGCCTCCGGCGGGGCCGGTGAGCGCTTCGACCAGGTCGACCTCGGCGGCGGCAACGTGGCCCTGCGCGCGCGCTCCAACTCCCGCTACGTCTGCGCCGAGAACGCGGGCGCGGCCAACCTGGTCGCCAACCGCACGGCCGTGGGCGGCTGGGAGACGTTCCGCCTGATCCGCAACTCCAACGGCACGGTGAGCTTCCAGGCCACGGTCAACAGCCGGTACGTGTGCGCGTAGAGGGTGGTGCCGCCGGCGAGTGGCCGGGCCCCGCGGTCCAGGGCCGCCAC
>NZ_JBEXCY010000361.1:0-6492 GCF_040605515.1 Dactylosporangium sp. NPDC005572
CAGACCCTGGGACCTACCGGCGATCACGCCACCGCGCCTGCCTCCTACCCTCCACGGCGCCTTCTACCGGTCGGCGCTGTATCCCCTCCTGGCGCGCATCAACGCCTACCTGATGCGCTGGCTCCGCAAGAAACACAAACGGCTGCGGGGACGCAAACGAGCCCAGGACGCCTGGACCAGAGCCGTCACCACAAGGCCGCGGTTCTTCGCCCACTGGGCCTGGGTAACCACCGTCCCCGCCGTCTGGTGACCAGGGCAACAAGAGCCGCATAACGGGAGATCGTTACGTACGGTTCTGTGAGAGCCGGGGGCTGAAACGCCCCCGGCTACTCGACAGCATCTTTACGCGGTTGACCTGGCCCTCGACGGCGCCGGAGCTCCAGGGCAGGGTCAGTCCGGCGGTGACCGCGGCGAGGTCACGTTGCAGGCCCTTAGCGAAGGAGTGCAACGGGGCCAGGTCGCTGGCCAGCACGGCGGCGATCCACTGCGGCAGGCGGGCGCCGCGCAACTTGCGCATCATGTCGGCGAAGTCCTGGACGTGGCCGACAAGCGCGTCGAGGGCGGGACTACGCTCGCGGATTACATCGAGTTTGTGCTGGTCGTCGGTCTTGGGCTTGACCGGATCACTCATGATCCATTTTGCGACCCGACGCGGTTTCGGTGGCGGAGGTGTGTTCGGCGCGGGCAGGCGGCGGCGGGTGCCGCCTTCGACCGGCCGCAGCGGTTGTAGGTAGCGGCGCAACGTCTGGACGCTGCCTCGGTAGCCCTGCTCGCGGGTCTCGGCGTACAGCGTCGCGGTGTCTGTGCAGCCGTCGTTCCATCGTTGGTGCAGGTAGGACGTGTACGGGTCGATGAGACTGTCTCGTCGGGTGTTGGCGAGGAGTTCGTCGATGCTGGTGGCGTCAGCGAACCGCCGGACGGTCTGCGGGTCCAAGCCCAGCCGGCGGGAGACCTCGGCGCGGGAGGCGCCCTCGGCCAGCAGTTGCTGGACCTGGGTGTAGCGTTCGCGGGTACGGGTCACGAGCCGGATCTCCTTGTCTGGTACCGCTGCTGGCTCCTCCGGCTGCGGCAGCAGCTTCGGTTGTGGTGGCTGAGCGGCCTCGGTGGGCTGGGTGGGTGGTTCGGCGAGGCTGGCCCGGTGCGCCACGACGACGGCCTCGACGGCTTCGCCCAGGTTGCGCCACAGATGCCAGCGATCTGCGACCTGGATCGCGTCCGGCGCGCCAGCCGTGGCGCCGTCGGCGAAGGCGCCGGCACGGTCCCGGCAGATGATCTCAGCGCCGGGATGGGCTCGCAGCCACGCGGCGACGGTGTCGGCCTCCCGGTCGGGCAGCACGTCGACCGGCCGGTGGGTGTTCATGTCGAGCAGGATGGTGGCGTACACCTGACCTTTGCGTAGGGCAAAATCGTCGATGCCGAGCACGCGCGGCGCCACGGTGAGCGTCGGCTCTGGGGCGCAGCGCAGCAACCGGAGCAGGGTGCTACGGGACACGTCCATGGCCAGCTTTGCCGCCAGCCGGACCCCGACCCGGCCAGCGAGGGCCGCACCGATGCCGTGCAGCAGATCCTGGAGCGGCTGGCTGCGCCGGCGCCGCCGCACGGTCAGGCCGGGTACCTGCTCGACGAACGTGCGCACCGTGCAGTCGATCACCTGGCAGTTGAACCGCCGGACCTGCAGGACCAGCCACACCGGCCGCCCGCCGATCGGTGTGTCGGCGACGCGTCGCTGGTAGCGGCCGCGTACCGAGGTCGACACCGTGCCGCAGCCCGGACACGCGGCGGTCTCACCACGAGCGCGACCGAACAGGTAGTTGGCCTCGGGGCCGAACTCCACCCGCTCGATCAACACGCCAGACAGGTGCGGCAGGACGACCTCAGTGATGGTGTGATCACGCATCGCGAGATGATCACCGGAACTCGATCCTTCGCAAAGCGTTGCTGGTCAACGGATCAGCCCAGCAGCGCCTGCACGTCCGTCCACTATCGACACCGCCATCGGGCGAGCGCCTGTCGATCAGTTCCGACGCCGACTGACGCCTCGCCACGCTTCCTGTGACGGAAGCCGGAACAACCCTGGCGTGTCCACGAATTAGGCAACAGGGTCGTGCACGCTGGCAACGCCAGGTGCGTAGCCTCACGCCGAGATCACATCCTTGCAGACCAAAGAATCTTGCAGCACTAGGGTGCGGTAGCGCACCGCCGCGGGTCCGTGCCGGTCGGGCCAGGTCGCCCGCCGCGGCCGAGGCCGCGGTCCGCTCGATGACCGTAGTCAGCCAGCCGGAGCCGTCGGGCGAGACCTCGACGGGCTGGTCGCACATGACCCGCGGGATGTCGGCGGGCGCGGCCGGTGGCAGCCGCCGGCCGTCCTGGTGGAAGGCGCCGCGGACCAGCGCCAGGAACTCGCTCGCCTACACTGATGGCCGTGACGGCCGATGCGGCACCCACGTGGGAGCACGCCTTCAAGCGGATGTTCGGCGTGCACGAGATGTATCCGGGACCGGACCGGCTGACGCCCGGGATCGCCGCCGCGGTGCCGGGCTTCGTGGAACGGGCGCGGTCGGCGGCGTCCGGCCGAGCCACGGCCCTGTCCGCGGCCGGGCGCGCGGCGGACCCCGAGCGCTCGCGCCGCCCGTCGGCCGAGGCCCGGGCTGCGCTGCGGAGGCTGGCGGGCGACCTCGCGCCGTTCCTCGACGGCCCGGATGCGGCGGTGCGGGCCGCGGCCGCGTACGCGCTGACCCAGGCGGACGCCGGCCCGGACGTTCTGCGGAGGCGGCTGGCGGTGGAGACCGAACCGGTCGTGCGGGCGGCGCTGCTGCTCGGGCTGGGCGAGGCTGCCACCGGGGCGTCGCCCGTCGACGCGGACCCGACGGTCGTCGTCGCAGGCGCGCTGGCCGCAGCCCGCAGCGGGGTGCCGTGGACCGCCGGCACGGTGGAGGCGGTCGCGGCCGCGCTGGCGGCCGGCGTCAGGGTGCCTGAGGACTGGCTGCGCCGCGAGTCGCCGCTGGCCGACCTGCTCTGCGCGGCCGGGCCGGCCGCCGGGATGGCGCTGCTCGACGCGCTCCTGCGGGCGCTGCCGGCCGAGGGCGTCACGGGCGGCCCGATGGTCGGCGCGGTCGTCGTGGGCGAGAGCGTGATGTCCAGCGCGAAGCCGGTCGACGAGACCGCCGGGGCGCCGCGCGGGCTACCGTCGGTGCTACCGGTGATCTGGGCCCTCCGGCCCTGGACCCCGTTCGCCCCACTCGCCGCTGCGGTGGTCCTGCTGCGTGGGGTCGAGGACGCCTGCCGCTGGCACCGGCCGGCCCGGACCGGGCTGGCCACGTGGGCTGGGCGGTGGCTGCGCCACGGCGACCCCGCGGTGCGGGTCGCGGCGGTCGCCGCGGTCGCCGCGACTGGGCCCGCCGCCGCGCCGTGGGCCGACGACCTGGCCCGGCTGTCGGCCGACGAGGAGACGCCGAAGGTCGCTCGGCAGACCGCGGCCTGGGTGCTCCTGCAGCTCGGCGACGCGCGCGGGGTCGGGCTCGAACGATGGGGGCCGGCGCGCACAGTGGCCGAGCTCGACGCGGTCGGCGACCGGCTGGACCAGGCGGTCGCGGCGGGGGACGCCGCGACCGTCGCGGTCCTGGCGGAGCGGCTGCGAGCGGCCGGCGCCGGCCAGGTGTCGCGGCTGCGAGCGGTGCGGGCACTGGCGCCGCGGGCCGTCGCACTGGCGCTGGCTCGGGCGAACGCGGCCGAGCCGGTCGACCTGCCCGAGCTGCGGGTCCTTGCGGCCGAGGGCGTCGAGCCGAAGCCCGCGTTCGCCGTCTGGCGGCTCACCGGCGACCGGGACGTCGTCCTCGCAACGCTCCGGCGGGCCCACGACACGTCGGACTGGCAGGCGATGACGCTGGGGCTGACGATGGCCGCCGAAGCCGGCCTGGAGGTGCCGAACCTGCCGGCCGAACTGCTTGAGTCGCCGTGGCCGAACGGGGCGTCGCTCATGGTGCGGCGCACGCAGCTCGCCGCGGCCCGTCTGCTCCCCGCCGACGGGCCCGGGCCGCACCCGCCGGCCGAGGTCCGGGCCACGATCCGCGAGATCATGGTCGACGGCGGCGCGGGCGGGGGCGAGGCCGCGCTGCTCGCCGCGGAGCTCGGCTGGGACTGGCTGACCGACGCCATCCGCGACCTCGCCCACGGCGAGCACGACTGGTCGGCCCCGGCCGCCGCCGAGGCGCTGTGGCGGCTCGGCGCGGCGAAGGCAGAGGAGCTCACGCCCGCGCTGGTCACCGTCGTAGAGCACGGCGTCCGGCCCGCCGAGGCCGTGCGGGCCCTCGTGGCGATCGGCGCGCGGGCGGCGGCCCCGCACCTGACCCGGCTGGCCGAGCGGGACCGCGCCGTCGCCTACGACTACCGCCCGCATCGCATGGTGTGGGACGACGAGCGGCTGCGCGCCGAACTGCGGGCCGCGGCCGCTGGCGTCACACCGGCGGGGTGACCGGGAGCGGGTCGGCCCGATGGCGCACGGTCCCGGCTTCGGCCGCTTGAACGGGCCCCGCGGTGGGCAGGATGGAGCGGCGAGCAGACTGCCGTCCGTCAACGTCGGCCGGCCCAAGAACGTGGCCTGACAGGGGCCACACGGTCTTCACCGGGGTGTGGAAGGCACCGGTCGACGGCCCGGTGACGGCCCGCCGGCTCAACCTCGACGGCGACGGCCAGGGCGACCTCGGCGGCGAGCAGCGGCGGTGCTCGTCGACCAGCTCGGCTCGTACCGGCACGGCCAGAACCACCTCCACCACCACGACTTCACCTACGGCCAGTTCGGCGAGAACCTCACCGTCGACGGCCTCCCCGACTACCGACGTTCCACACTGCCGACCGGCCGCCACACTTCCTGCGACAGAACCCGGCGTTCCTCTGGGATCGGCTCACGGAATTCCTCTGGGGGGACGACGAGCTACGGCCCCGGCAGAGTCGGCACTCGCCAGCTGAAGCGCCCGCTTTGCTCGGCGCAGCAGCCGACCGGTTTGGTCGCCGGCGGGTCGTGCTCGTTGGTCGATGCCGCTCGGTGTTGCGAGCCTGGCACTAGCGATCGGGCCGATCGCCCTACCGTGTTACTGGGTGGTGCCGCTGTGGTGAACTGAGTCGGTTCGCTGTGGCGGCACCGCTGTTGTTATTCGGCGTGTGCCAGTGGGTCCAGTTGTTCTGGGGTGGCCTGGTCGTGGTCTGTCATTACGCTCCAGTGCCGCCACGTGGCGTCTTCGGTGTGGCGGGCTGCGGAGGCCTTTTCAGCGGCGGTCACCGCGTCGGATCCGAGGAGCAGTCGTAGTGGCGGGTTTGGTTCGTTTGCCAGCCGAACCAGCAGTCGGGCCACTTTATCCGGATCGCCGGCGGCTGTGCCGCCACCGGCGGTGAAGAGGCGTGCAAGGACACCGACGGTCTGGTCGTAGGGTTCGCTGACCGGTCGGATCGCCATCGAGGAGCCTGCCCAATCGGTGCGCATACCACCTGGTTCGACGACCGTGACGTTGATACCGAGTGGGTTCAGTTCAGCAGCGAGCACCTCGGTGAGGCCGCCGAGTGCCCATTTGGCTGCCTGGTACGCGGAAAGTCCGGCATTTGCGACACGGCCGCCCACGGACGAGACGTTGATGATGTGTCCTGATCGCTGCGTACGCAGCACGGGGATGACTGCTTTGCATACGTTCACAACGCCGAACAGGTTGGTGTCCACCTGCTCGCGGAAGTCCTCGATGGTGATGTCCTCCAAGGCACCGAGGTTGGCGTATCCGGCGTTGTTGACCACGACGTCGAGTCGACCGAAATGGTTGATCGCGGTCGTCACCGCCTGCTGGGCCGCCGCGAAGTCCGTCACGTCGAGCGCTGCGGCGGCGACTTGGCTGCCGTGGACGGCGACGATGCTGGCGAGCTGATCTGGGTCGCGGGCCGTTGCGAGCACGTGGTGCCCTGCCTGGAGCGCCGCCTCGACGATTGCTCTGCCGAGACCGCGGGAACTGCCTGTTACCAGATAGACCTTCGACATGGTGCTCCTTGTAGTGGGTCTGGACAGCCTGAGCGGCGCGTCACAGCCACGCCGTCGGCGAGTTCGTTCACTCCGGGGGAGCGATACAAACTCGACGGCCTTCTCGAGGGGTTCGTCGCCACGATTGCCAGGCGGGGCACGTCGGGCCGCCTCGAGGCGGCTGTCGATGATGGCGGCATCGGCGGGCATCCTCAGTCAATGTCACAAATTCTAGCACATCATGCCAACGCGATCCAGGCTGTGATGCGGGCTCGGGCCAGGACGCGACCGACACGGTCCTGCCGCAGGGTCTGACACGACAAGCAATGACGACGCAGACGATCGCCGGACGGCGTGGCTCGCGCTCCTGCCGTCCGGCGATGTAGGACGTCCTGGCCCCTGGTGTTGTGTTGTGAGAACGATGTCGTTCGGGTTGCAGGGCGTCTGGCTTAGGCGAGGAATCCGCCGTCGACGGAGAAGTGTGTGCCGGTGATGTA
>NZ_JBEXCY010000362.1:0-6385 GCF_040605515.1 Dactylosporangium sp. NPDC005572
CTCAACCGCCCCTAACCAGCACACCAAGGACGATCACGGAATCCGTGCCAGAGCCGGATTTCAGGCGACACCTCTCAACCGTCAACGGGCAAGGGTCAGGGCCGGAACGTGGCAGGGAGTGTGATCCGGCGTGGCGTCGCGCTGGCGACCCAGCAGGCACAGGGTTGGCACCGTACTACGCACGGCTACAGGTCGAGGCCGGGTTCGCGGTTTGGCGTGGTGGTGTCCCGGTCGCGGTCGACAGTGAGGCGTTCGGTGGCGGCCGAAGCTGCTTCCGCTAGGTGTTCCGGGACCGGACGGGCGTGCGGGGTGGGGCGGGTGGCCTGGAGGGCGTGGACTTTCGCGGTGGTGGTGCGGATGCGGTCGAGCACGTCGTTGGTGTTGCCGAGGACGTGGTGCAGGCGGCGGGCGCGTTCGGCGTTGGCGAGCAGGCCGGCGTAGCGAGCCGGCAGGGTCTCGGTGTACCAGTCGGTCCAGGCCCGGTGTCGTTGTTCGAGTTCCCGGACCCGGACCGCTAGCTGGCCGGCCCGGGCGACGGCGGCGTCGAGGTCTTGACGGAGCGCGTCGACTCGCGTGCTGCCCGGGTTGCCTGGGCGGCCCGGCTTGTTTGCCTGTCTGGAACTGGCGGGTGGTCCGGCCTGCCACCACCGGCGCGCATCAGCCGACGGCTGCTGGGTCGTGTGCTGGTGTTGCGCGGCGGCCAGTTCAGTGCGCAGTTCGCGGACCGCGTCGCGTGCTTCGATCAGGTCGAGGTGGGCGGTGCGCAGTTCGTCAGCGACGTATGCGGGTTCGCGGGCGTCGGCCTCGCGCATCGCGGCGAGAAACGCGCGCATGCCAACCACACCAGCGGCGTGAACTTCTCCAGCGAGTGTGGCGGTGCCGAGGACGAACTGCGCGCGGTGCCACGCGGTCCAGCGCGTGGTGTCCCGGACGGGTGGTTCGGAGCCGATCGGGTCGTCGCCGGTGTGCTGGTAGCGGTCGCGGTAGGCGATGACGACCTCGGCCTGCTCCAGCCATGCGCGCCGTCCGGCCTCGTCGCCGGGACTGGGTACCGGCCCCAGCGCGGCGGCCCAGCGGGGTGGCTGGTCGGCGGCGAGTTCGGCGAGGCCGACGATGCGCTGGTCTGCGATCTCGGCGACCTGCTGCAGGGCGGACGCGACGTCCGGGTGCGCACTGGTGAGGCCGGTCAGCCGTGCGGTGTACGTGTGGGAGGGTCGGGCGGCCAGGGCGCGGCGGGGGTCGTGAACGAGGTCGCGGTAGACGTCGTCGAGCCGCCAGGCGAGGACTTCGGCGACGCTGCGCGCGGTGGCCAGTTCTCGTTCTTGGACGGCGGCGGTGAGGATGCGCACGTCGTCGTAGCCGGCGTCGGCCAGGGCCCGGAGTTTGTAGGCGACGGCGGCCATCGCCGGGTCTCCAGCGAGGCGGGCGCCAGCGACCGGGTCGAGCTGCGCCACGATGACCGCATACCGGGCGGTGTAGGTGCGGCCGAGCAGGTCCTCGAAGACGGGTCCCCACATGTGCAGGGCATCGTGGTCGGCGAGCAGTGTCTGGCCGGTTTCGGTGGCGGTGCGGTCGGTGTCGTCGACGCGCAGGATGTCGGCTAGTAGCGCGGTGCCGGAGATGGGCGGCTGGGTGGGGTGGGGCTCGGGTGGCTCCGGATTGGTCAGCACGTACAGCTGGTTGGCCAGCCGGCCCCGGGTGGTCATCACGTACAGCCTGGCGCGGGTGACGCTGTCGCGGATGAGCGCGCGGGCGGTGTCGACGGTGCGGCCCTGCGCGGAGTCGACGGTGGCCGCGTAGCCGAGCTGGACATGCTCGCGCACGTAGTCGGTGGGCAGCACGATCTCGTCGTCCGTGCGCAGGTTCCGCACGTGTAGCGTGCCGGTCCGGCCGACGCGTAGCACGCGCCAACGGTCCCGGTTGGCGACGAATTTCGCCGCCCGCCCGGACCCCAGCCCCAGGGCAGCGGCGAGGGTGGTAGCGGGGGCTGGGTCGGGGTCGGTGGTGAGGCGCCGGTCGTTGTGCCGGGTGACGACGATGTCGTCGGCGGAGGCGCGGGTGCCGTTGGCGAGTTCGACCCGCCGACCGCGGGCGACGATACCGGCGTGGATGAGCATCGCGCGGGCCTGCGCGGCGAGGTCGGCGGCCTCGGCCTCGGTCTCGACCAGGATCAGCGAGTCCAGCCCGTCGAGCGTGTCGGCAACCCACCCGCGCAACAGTTGCTCGGTGAGCTGTTCGAGGGTGCCCGACACGATCCGGCCGCGCTGGTCGAAGTCGCGCAGCACGGTGGTGTCCCCGACCCGCAGCCGCAGCGACGCCGGACCCTCCCATGGTTCACGGAACCGGCGGATCTCCCGCAGCTGGACGGTACGGCCGATGCCGGCGAGGTGGCGCAGCAGCCCGCCCGGCCCGATCGCCGGGATCTGCGCCTGGTCCCCGACCAGGATGAGCTTCCCGCCGACCGGTTCGAGCAGCGCGACGAGCGCCGCCAGGTCGATCGAGGACGCCTGGGACGCCTCGTCGACGATCAGCCACTGCCCGGGCTGGAAGTCCCACTGCCCGGGCCGGCTGTTGGCTGGTGGGGTGTGCTGGGCGTGCAGCCACATCGCGATGTTCTCGGTGCGAAACCCTGCCGCCCCGTCCCTGCGCGACTCTGCAGCGAGGACTTCGGCGGCGTTCTGCGACACCGTCAATCCGAGCACCGGAATGCCCGCGCGGGCCGCGACTACGCCGACCGCCCGCTGCAGATACGTCTTGCCGGTACCCGCTGGCCCGACCACCCCGACAACGCTCCGCTCGTCACCGAGCAGGTGCACCAGCGCCTCGCGCTTCTCGGCCGAGAGCTGCAGTTCCTCGGCCACCTGCTGCAGCAGTCCGGCGGGCGCCGAGGTGGCTCGAAGCTGGGCGGCATAGCCGAGCACCTGCTGCTCCACATCGAGGACCGCCTGCGTGGTGAGCAGCAGCTGCCGATGCCGGGTGTAGATCGGCTGCCGGTCGCTGCCACGCAGCAGGGTCGGCCCCCACGACACCAGACCCGGCGGCGTGAGCACCCGCAGCCCGTACCACCCCCGGTTGGCCGCGTGCACCGCCAAGCGGTGCACACGGGACCAGTCCCGGCTCGTCCCCTCGCTGGCGGAGATGTGCAGGATTCGGCCGATCGCCAGTTCCAGGTGGTCGAGGTTGAACACCGCACGATCGGCGGACAGGTCACGCACCGCGCGCCCGACCGCCAGCCGCGGATCGCGGCGCACCGCCTCAGCAAGGACCTCAGCCCGCCGCTCCTCGTCGCCGACGCCGAGCGCGACAACCGCGGCGTCGACGTCGAGCTCCGTCAGTTCCGCACCCTCTGCCAGCGCCCGCCGGGCCCGCCGCAACGCCCGCACGGCCACCTCGGCCGTGTCGTGCCGGACGTGGCCAGCGACGATCGTCCGGACCTCACCGGCGGTGTCCAACCCATGGCGAGCGTCCTCGGCACCCCACCGCCGCACCGCCTGTGCCGTCGACTCCGCGCCATCCTTGCGCAGCCTGGTGCGCAGCGTCGCCACCTGCGCCAGACGCCGCCACCGCCGCATCGACATCGCCGCGGAACCGGCGGCCGGCTCGGCGGCCACCGCCGCCTCGATGGCCGCGCGCCGCTTCGAATACACCGCGACCGCTCGCGGCGAAATCCCCACGATCTCCCGGATCGTCGAGCCCGGCCGGGCCGCGTACCGTACCCCCAACCGCCGGCCGAGCTCGACCTCCACCGCCCGCTCGTAGACGATCCGAGCGCTCACCGACGCCTGATACAACGCCCGCCCATCCAGGGCATACCAGCGCCGCTCACCGTTGTCCCCAGTGACTGCGACCTTGGACGAGATGACGATATGCGAGTGCACCTGCGGGTCCTGTTCCCGCGACATGCGATGGTCGAAGACCGCCACCGCCAGACCGTCGGTGTCGACCTGGGCGACGCCGTCGGTGCCCAGCCTCGTGAACGCTGCATGCGTACGCAGGTGGACGACCGTGGCCCGGATCGCGCTATGGTGCGCGGCCATCACGTGCGCCTTGACCGTGTCGTCGCCGAACGCCCACAGCAGCGACTCCGACTTGCGCATCGACACCGTCACGTCGTAGCCGGACACCGGCCGCCGTTCCGGGGCCGTCCACACGTCCAGCCACACCTTCCACCGCTGCTCGACCGTCGCGTCCACCGGCAGCGCGTCCAGTGCCTGCTGCGCCCGCTCCTCCCGCCGGCTGTCGGTGAGCGCCTCGTAGCGCCGCCACAGTCGGCCTAGCTGCTCGCCGGTGAGTGGATGGCGGCCCTCGCCGATGAGCCGTTGCAATTCCTCTGCCTGCACGATAGGGCCGATACCGAACAATTCCTGCGCCTGCCCGGCCCACCATCCTGGCGCCCCTCCAAGCGCTTCGGCATTCGCAAAATAGGTGACTGCTGAATTGTTCGGTCCTGGTCGGAAATCGTGCTTACCCGGGGCGACTTGGTTGAGGAGATAGTTGACTCCCGCACCTGGATGAATCTTGGTGATCGAGAGCATGTGCCCAGGGTACGGCGCTTGCACCGATCTGGCGACATTGTGAATGCAAGGTTGTGTGCTCGATCATGAGGTGATCGTGGGGAGTGCTAGGAAATGCCAGCTCGGCGCCCTTGTGTGGGTGTAGGTGGAGTATGGGCGAGAGCTTCTGATCGATTCCGAACTATTTCACTGGATGGGTTGTGAGGCTCTGAAAGGGTAGCGTGAGAACATGGCGAGCCGGGCGACGAATGACATTGTTGAGCGGCTGCGGCAGCAGCATGCGGCGGAGTTGGCGGCGGTGCGCGGGGTGGCGGACGCGACCGAACGGCAGGCGGCGGCCGCCGTGGCGCGGGATGTCGCGGTGGCAGCGCTGGCTGCGGTGCTTGGTGATGCGCAGCGGGCTGCGGCGGTGTCCGGCCTGGCGGTTGCTGAGGTGCGGGCGGCGCAGGAGCAGGCGCCGTCTGGTGATGTGCGGGTGGCGGTGGATCGGCTGCGAGGGCGATCCGGGAGGGGCGGTCGTCCGCCACGGTTGGACGGTGGGCCGCGGCGGTTCGCTGCGTCAGTGGATGTGGGCCGGCCCGCGCCGTTGGACGGGTTGGCGCACGATTGATGGACGGCTGGTGGGGTCGACCGGCGGGCAGGTGAGGACTGGGGCGCAGGATGGGAGGTCGCGCGGTGTTTCACGGACGGCCGATCCCGTCGATGATGCCTGCGAGGATGCCAACGGCGTAGGTGATGAGGGCAAGGGCTGGGACCCAGTTGATGCGGCTGGTGCGGTCGGGGTTGGGGTCGGTTGGTTCGGTCATGGTGGTGCCCTTTCGTGGTCTGTGGTGTCCGGCCGGGCGGTGGCGTGGGTTCGCGGCGCCGCCCGGCCGGGGTCTATCGGCGGTGGGCGCCGGGGCCGGTGCGGGCGGCGCTGCGGATGCCGACGGTGTGCTCTAGGGTCCGGGCGGCGTCTCGGGCCGCGCGCCGGTTGCCTCGGGCGTTGAGGGCTCGCACTTCGGCGAGGTAGGGGCCGATAAGGTCCGCGCAGCCGTCGTGTTCGGCTGCCTCGCGGATGGCGTCAAGTCGGGCGGTCCACGGGTCGGTCGTGGTAGGCGTGAACGATTCGGCGTGGACGTTGTTCAGGAGTGGGCCGAGATTGTCGGACAGTTCGTATCGGGCGCGGCCCGTGGTCGTGTCGACGTTGGTGATGGTGAGGCGGCGGCCGGTGAGTTCGGCGACGGTTCCGTGATAGATCACGATGGTGCCGACCGGCGCGGCCTGGTGGCGCCTGCGCAGCATGGCGTGTGCCTTTCGCGGGTGGCTGGCCGTTGGGTGCCGAGCGGCGCCGGGTTGGTTGCCCGGCGCCGGTGGGGCGGCTAGAACGGCGGCTCACCGTGGAAGGTGCGCAGGTCGTCGGCGGTGACGGTGAGTGGTCCGGCGTAGTACTCGGGGAAGTCGTCCGGGTTCGGGATGTCGTCGCCTGTGAGGACGGCGGCGACGACGTCGGCCCAGCGGTCCCAGCCGTGGTCGCGCATCTCGTCGAGGGTTGCCTTGTAGGTGGCGCTGTCGCCGCCGTGGTAGGCGGTGATGGCCCGGTCGCCGTAGGCGATGAGGTCGGTGGTGGTGAGTGCGAGGGTCACTCGGTGGCTCCTTTGGTGTGGGTGGCGGTTCTGGTTTGGTCGGTGCGAACGACCTGCATTAATGATACATCACATCGATGCTGTTAGCTAAGTTTGGATGTGCGTTTTTGCTGGTGGTGGGTATGCGGGCCGCGAAGCGGCATGATTCACGGACGTTGTGTCTCGTGTGGAGGGCCATCCCGTCGTCTGATCTGTGATGTGCCATGCCGGGTGGCCGGGTGCAAGCGAGCAAACCCCGCTCGCTTG
>NZ_JBEXCY010000363.1:0-6292 GCF_040605515.1 Dactylosporangium sp. NPDC005572
ACTCTCCCAGGACCAGCGCCCACGCGCCCTGCACGACCGTGTTCAGCGTCAGGCCCAGGGCGCGGGCGCGGTCGGCCAGGGCGGTCGTCTCGGCCTCGCTGAGGTACAGCTCGGCCAGTTCGGGCTCGGCCACGGACGCGGCGGCGCCGGGGCGGACGAGCGTCGGCTCCTCGACGCCGGCCAGCGCGTCGCGCCAGGCTCGCTCGGCGGCGGGGCGGTCCTGGCGGGCGACCCAGGCCAGGTAGTCCTTGTACGGGCGGGCGTGTGGCGGCTCGTTGCCGGCGTACAGCGTGAGGAGGTCCCGCACCAGCAGCGGCGCCGACCAGCCGTCGAGCAGGATGTGGTGGCTGGTCAGGACCAGGCGGTGGCGGTCCGCGCCGAGCCGGACCAGCAGCCACCGCAGCAGCGGGGGCCGCGCGAGGTCGAACGGGCGCCGCCGCTGTGCGTCCGCGAGTTCGTCCGCGGCCGCGTCGGAGCCGGCCTCGGCCTCGGTCCAGTCGGCCTCGAGCGACGCCGGGATGAGCTGGACGGGCTGGCCGGCCTTGCGGGGGCGGAACGCCGCCCGCAGGTTGGCGTGGCGGTCGAGCAGGGTCTGGGCGGCGCCGCGCAGCCGGGCCGGGTCCAGCGGGCCGGCCAGCGTGAGCACCTGCTGCACGACGTAGACGTCCGGATCGCCCGCCGCGTACGTCGACAAGAAGTACAAACCCTCCTGCAACGGCGACAGCGGCAGGATGTCCTGCAGTCCACCCGGCCTGGTCGTCACAAGAGCCTCCACTCGTCTTCGAACTCGTCGATCTCGTCCTGGCTCAGCGCCACCAGGGTCAGGTCGGAGGGGGTGTACCCGCCGGCGCCCGGCGCCCCGGCGGCGGAGCGCAGCCGGGCCAGTGCGTCGAGCCACAGTTCGCCCAGCCGGGTCACGTCGGCGGCGGTGAGGACGCCGTCGAGGTACGCCATCCGGATCTCAAGCGACGGGCCGGTGGGGCGGTCGGCGGTGCCGGCGTTGATCTCCAGCGGCTGGGCGACCGGGAAGTCAGGGTCGAGGCCGTCACCGAGCGTGTCGCCCTCGGGGGCCGCGACCCAGTCGGCGTCGTCGCCGGCGGCGCGGCGGCCGAGGTAGTTGAACAGGATCTCCGGGGCCGGCGCGGCGGCGAGCCGGTCGGCGGTGTCCGGGTTGAGGTACCGCAGCAGGCCGTAGCCGGCGCCGTTGTCGGGCACGGCCCGCAGCTGCTCCTTGACCCGCTTCAGCGCCGTCGCGGCGTCGTCACCGCCGGGGTCGAGGCGGACCGGGTACTCGGTGGTGAACCAGCCGACGGTCCGGGTGAGGTCGCTGCCCGGCACGAGGTGCTCCTCGCGCCCGTGGCCCTCCAGGCGGAGCAGCACACCGCCGGGGCGCCAGGCCCGCACGGCGAGTGCGAGGCCGGCGAGCAGCACGTCCTGGACGCCCGCGTGGAACGCCTCGGGCACAGCGGTGAGCAGCGGGCGGGTGTCCTCGGTGGACAGTTGCAGGACGTGCTCGCGCTGGCCGGCGACGGTGTTGCGGCCCGGCGACCCGGCGCTCAGCGACAGCGCCGGACCGTCCAGGATGGACAGCCAGTACGGCAGCTCGGCCGCGCGGTCGCGGGCGCTGGCGGCGAGGCCGCGGGCCCAGCCGCGCAGTGAGGTGCCGACCGGCGGCAGCTCGGGCCGTGCGCCGCGGGCGACGTCCGCCCAGGCGGCCGCGAGGTCACCGGCGAGGATCCGCCAGGAGACGCCGTCGACGACGAGGTGGTGCGCGACGAGCAGCAGCCGGTCGCGGTCCGGGAACCACACCGCCTGCAGCATCCGGCCGGCCTCGGGGTCGAGGCGGCGGACGGCCGCGAGGTGCTCGTCCCGGAGCTCGCCGGCCGACACGCGGATCGCGGGGGTCGCTGTGCCGGGCGGCGGTACGTGCAGGCCGGCGCCGGTCCACCGGGCCCGCAGCGCGTCGTGCCGGTCCAGGACCGCCTGCAGGATCGTGGCCAGGTGCTCCTGCGTCAACGCGGACGGCGCCCGCAGCAGCAGCGCCTGGCTGACGCTGCCGATCGGCTCGTGCTGGTCCCGCAGCCAGGCCATGATGGGCGTCAGCGGTACCTCGCCGAGGCCCGCGCCGGACGCCTCCCGCGCCGGAGCGGAGGAGCCGGCCACCGCCGCCAGGCCGGCGACCGTCTGGTGCTCGAAGACCTGCCGTGCGGATAGCTCGAGGCCCGCCGCCCGCGCGCGGGAGACCAGCTGCAGCGCGACGATGCTGTCGCCGCCGAGGCCGAAGAACCCCTCGTCGACGCCGACCTCGTCGAGGCCGAGCACCTCGGCGAAGAGCGTGGCGAGCAGCTCCTGCAGTACCGTGGCCGGCCTTTCGACGGCCCGCTCCACCACCGGCTCGGGCAGTGCGGCCCGGTCGACCTTGCCGCCGGCGGTGCGGGGCAGCGCGTCGAGCACGACGACGACCGCCGGCACCATGTGGGCGGGGAGCCGCTGCGCGGCGAAGGAGCGCAGCGCGGCCGGGTCGGCGGTGCCCTCGACGTAGCCGACGAGCCGGTCGTCGCGGGCGACGACGAAGGCGTGGCGCACGTCCGGGTGCGCGGCCAGGGCGGCGGCGACCTCGGCGGGCTCGATCCGGAAGCCGCGGATCTTCACCTGGTCGTCGGCCCGGCCGAGGAACTCGATCTGCCCGTCGGCGGTGCGGCGGACGAGGTCGCCGGTCCGGTACATCAGCGTCCCGGGCGGCCCGTACGGGTCGGCGACGAAGCGCTCCGCGGTGAGCGCGGGCCGGCCCAGGTAGCCCCGCGCCAGGCCGGCGCCGGCCAGGTACAGCTCGCCGGGGACGCCGGGCGGCACGGGCAGCAGCGCCGCGTCGAGCACGTGCGCGCGCTTGTTGCGGTCGGGGCGGCCGATGAGCACCGGGCGGCCGGGCTCACACACCCAGTAGGTCGAGTTGACGGTCGCCTCGGTCGGGCCGTACGCGTTGAGCATCCGGTGCGCCGGCGCCCACCGCTCGACCAGCTCGGGCGGGCAGCGGTCGGCGCCGGTGACGACCGTGACGCCCGCCGGCAGCGAACCGGCCGGGACGGCGCCGAGCGCGGCCGGCGGCAGGGCGAAGTGGGTGATCCGCTCGGCCCGCACGAAGTCGGCGAACGGCGCCCCGAGCCGCACCTCCTCCGGCACGACGACGAGCGTGGCGCCGCGCAGCAGGGCGACGGCGAGCTCGGCGACGGTGACGTCGAAGCTGGGCGACGCGAACTGGGCGACGCGGTCGCCGGCCGCGACCCGCCACAGCTCGGCGAACGTGTCGGCGAGGTCGCCGAGGCCGGCGTGCGGGACGACGACGCCCTTGGGGCGGCCGGTGGAGCCCGAGGTGTAGATGACGTACGCGGCGTTCCCGGGCCGCAGCCGCACGGACACCGGCGACGGGTCCACGCCCGCGTCGACGTGCACCACCGGCAGGCCCGCGGGCACCTCGGCGCCGGGCGCCGCGATGACGAGCACCGGCGACGCGTCGGCGGCCAGCCCGGCGACCCGCTCGGCCGGGTACGCCGGGTCGACCGGCAGGTAGGCGCCGCCCGCCTTCGCGACCGCCAGCTCGGCGACGAACAGGTCGGCCGAGCGCGGCAGCAGCACCATGACGATCCGGTCGGGCCCGGCGCCCAGGGCGATGAGCCGGCGCGCGAGATGGTTCGTGCGGGCATCGAGCTGCGCGTATGTCAGCGACACCGCGCCGTCGACCAGCGCGACCCCGCCGGGCGTCCGGGCGACCTGTTCGGCGAACAGCGCGGGCAGCGTCGCCGCCGGGCGCGGCGCGTCGGTGCCCTGCCAGTCGGCGGCCAGGCCGGCCCGCTCCGCCGGCGACAGGATGTCCAGTTCGGACACCCGCCGCCGGGGCGCGGCCACGGCCGCGTCGAGGAGCCGGACGAGCCGCTCGGCGAGCGCGACGACGGTGGGCCGGTCGAACAGGTCGGCGCTGTACTCGACGACCCCGCGCAGCGCCCCGGCCTCCTCGGTCACCACGATGCCGAGGTCGAACTGGGCGACGCCGGTGTCGATCGGCACCGGCTCGGTGACCAGCCCGGGCAGCCCCGGCAGCTCGCCCGGCACGTGCTGGAACGCGACCATGACCTGGAACAGCGGGTTGCGGGCCGGCGACCGCTCGGGGTTGACCGCCTCGACGACCCGCTCGAACGGCACGTCCGCGTGGCCGAACGCGGCCAGGTCGGCGCGGCGCACGCGGCCGACCAGGTCGGTGAAGGTGGGGTCGCCGCTGACGTCGGCCCGCAGTACCAACGTGTTGACGAAGAAACCGGCGAGCGCGTCGAGCCGCTGGTCACCGCGCCCGGCGACCGGGCTCCCGAGCGGGATGTCGGTGCCGGCGCCGAGCCGGCTGAGCAGCGCGGCGAGCGCGGCCTGCACGACCATGAACGCGGTCGCCCCGGTGCGCCGGGCGAGCTCGCGAATCCCGTGGCGGGTGGCCTCGGGCACGGCGAACGGCACGATGCCACCCGCGTGCGACGCCACGGCGGGCCGCGGTCGATCGGCCGGCAGCGCCAGCTCGGCGGGGATGCCGGCGAGCGCCTCCCGCCAGAAGTCGAGCTGGCGCTGCTGCTGGTCTTCGAGGATGTCGTACTGCCACAAGGCGTAGTCGGCGTACTGCACCGGCAACGGCTCCCAGCCGGGCGCGGCGCCACGGCTGCGGGCGCCGTACGCGACGCCGAGGTCGGCGATCAGCCGCCCCTCCGACCATTCGTCGGTGACGATATGGTGCAGCAGGAGCAGCAGCACGTGCCGGTCGGGCCCGACGGCGAACAGGTGCGGCCGGACGAGCAGCTCGCCGGCGAGGTCAAACCCGTGGCGGGCCGCGGCGGTGAGCCGCGCGGGCAGCAGTTCCTCGGTCACGTCGGCGAGGTGCCAGTCGGGCCGCGCGTCGGCAAGCACACGCTGCACCGGCCGCCCGTCGACGGTCGGGAAGACGGTGCGCAGGCTCTCGTGCCGTTCGAGCACGTCGCCGAGCGCCGCTTGCAGCGCGCCGACGTCGAGCGCCCCGGTGAGCCGCAGCGCGAACGCCACGTTGTACGTCGGCCCGGCCCCGGTGAGCTGGTGGTGCAGCCAGAGCCGATGCTGGGCCGGCGAGACGGGCAGCGGTTCGGGCCGCTCCCGGACCGCGAGGACCGGCCCGCCCGAGGCACCGGCCTGCTCAAGGTACCTGGCGAGCGCGACGACGGTAGGCGCGTCGAACACGGCCCGGATCGGCAGCGCGGCACCGAACACGGCCCGGACCCGCGCCGCGAGCGCGGTGGCGCTGAGCGAGTGCCCACCGAGCGCGAAGAAGTCGTCGTTGGCCCCGACGGCGGGCAGCCCGAGCACTTCGGCGAACAGCCCGCAGAGGATCTCCTCCGCGGCGGTCCGTGGCGCGGCGCTGTCGGCGCCGCCGCCGAACTCGGGCGCGGGAAGCGCCCGCCGGTCGACTTTCCCGGCGACGGTGACGGGCATCCGCTCAAGCCCGACAAAGGCGGCCGGCACAAGATGCTCAGGCAACCGCAAGGCAGCGAACTCCCGCAACCCGGTGACATCCCCGACCACGTAGGCGACCAGCCGCCCATCAACGGCAAGCACAACAACCTGCCTGACATCGGGATGCTCCCCGATGACGGCAGCAACCTCGCCGGGTTCGATCCGGAACCCGCGAATCTTCACCTGATCATCGGCCCGCCCAACAAACTCCAACAACCCATCGACGCCGCGGCGCACCACATCCCCAGTCCGATACATCCGCTCCCCAACCCGGAACGGATCAGCAACAAACCGAGCCGACGTCAACCCGGCACGGCCCAGATAGCCCCGCCCGAGCTGAACACCGGACAAATACAGCTCGCCCGCGACCCCGGGCAGCACGGGCCGCAACCACTGGTCCAGAACGTAGGCCCAGGTGTTATCGGTCGGTCGACCGACCGACGGCGTATCGGTATCAGCAACCCACGCCAGCAGGGTGTCAACAGTGCACTCGGTCGGCCCATACAGATTGACCCCAACGGTGCCCGACGCCTCCCGCAATGCGTTCCAGATCCGCGGATCAGCGGCCTCACCACCGAGCGCGACGAGCGCCGGCCGGTGCCGACCTTCGGATCCCACGGAACCTTCTGAGCCTTCGGAACCTTCTGAGCCTTCGGAGCCTTCGGAGCCTTCGGCGAGGAGCCCAGCATCGACGAGCGGGCCGGCCAGCGACGGAGTGACGTCCAGGAAGTCGATGCGGTGCTCGACGACGTAGGCAACAAACATCGCCGGATCA
>NZ_JBEXCY010000364.1:0-6241 GCF_040605515.1 Dactylosporangium sp. NPDC005572
TCGTCACCGCGAACACGATGGCCTGCACCGCCTCGTTCGCGCCGAGGGCGGCGGCACCCGCGGCGGCGAACGCCCCGAACGCGACCATCAGCAGGACGAAGGTGGTCGTAGACAACTCCACCACGACCAGGGCGGCACCGACAATCAGCCAAATGATCAGCCAGCCGTCCATACCACAACGGTGACACGCCGATGTGTACACCGCCGCCATCCCACCACACCACCTCCGATATCCGTGTCGATCCCCAACCAGAATGGGTGTCAACCCTCACGTCGAACCCGCGGCGACCCCCAGCAGCGCCGCCATGGGCCAGGGCTGATCGCGCCGGGCCAGGGCAGGCTGCGATCAGCGTCGGGAAACCTGGTGTGGTAGGGCTCCCGCCACGGGAGCCCGGCGCAGGACCTGCACCTTCGGGCACGACCTCGACGGTGCGGTAGACGTCGGCGACCTACCCGACGGTCAGGTCGTCAAGACCGGGCAGCAGCCCGGCTGCCAGTGAACGACCATCGTCGTCGCCGTGGTCGCCGGGCCGAGCAGCGTGAGGAGGGTGCCTGCCGACAACGACACTCCGGACCCAGCGGGCGCGGCGGTTGCTCACGCCCACACGGGCAGCGGCGGCGCGCAGCGCATCGGATCGCTCGCGCGGTGATGCGCGGGCCCGGGTGGTGATGCCAGGGGACGGCGCCGGGCACGACCAAGCTGGCTTCCCGCAGCACCGCGACCCGGAGCCTGGATGCAATGCGGCATGGACATGGCGGCCGAAGCCATCGCTTCGAGACCAACGCACCGTCGCTGGTGACGTAATACGTGGCCAAGGGGTCAGGGCAGCAGGCCGGCAAGTGCGATTCGAGGAGTGACGCCTTCCGCACGCTGGGACAGGTGGTCAATGGCCTGCTGGGCGTTCGAAGGACGGTACCTCCTCCGCGGACCTGTGGCTGACCGAGTCCAGTTGCGCAGGTATCAATCCCCCGGCCCGGCCCCACCAAACGACTGGTTCATGGCCCGACGCGCAAAGGAAGACATCGTGGGTGGTTCGGCAGACGCGGCCGAGTTGAAGCCAGCGACCTCGGCCAGGATCTACGACTACTTCCTCGGCGGCACACACAACTTCCCGGCCGACCGGGACGCCGCCAAGAACATCGCAGAACGGTTTCCGCTGACCGCGGCCCTGGCGCGGAACAATCGCGCATTTCTGCGCCGCGCGGTGCGATACGTCGCAGATGCTGGCGTGCACCAGTTCCTCGACATCGGATCCGGCATCCCGACCGAAGGCAATGTCCACGAGGTCGCGGCGGAAGTAACCCCGAATGCCCGGGTGGTATATGTCGACATCGATCCGGTTGCCGTCTCAGAGAGCCTGGAGATTCTCGACACCACCGACTGCACCACCGCGATCCTCGGCGACCTCCGCGACCCCCAGACGATCCTGGCCCACCGCAAGGTGCGCAGTCTGCTCGACTTCAGCCAGCCTATCGCTGTGCTCCTCAACGCGGTCTTGCATTTTGTCCCCGACGATGCCCAGGCCAACAAGGCGGTTGCCGACCTGCTCGCGACGCTAGCGCCCGGCAGCTACCTGGTTGCGTCGCACGTCTCGATCGATGGCCAGGATATCGACGACAGCGACCTGGAGTTCGTGGAGAACACCTACAAGCAGCAGACCACCACCCCGTTCCAGCCGCGCACCCGGACCCAGATCGCCCAGTTCTTCACCGAGCTGGAGATGGTCGAACCCGGTCTGGTCTGGCTACCGCAATGGCGTGCCGCCCCAGGGGACCCGACCGACTTCACCGACAGCCCACCGACCAGCTCCTGTCTGGTCGGCGTCGGCCGCCTGCCGTAGCTGCACCCTGTTGGCGACGGCCCGGTGGGCGCCCCCCGGCGATGTTGCCAGGGTTCCTACGAGGAGCGGAGCACCGCAACGTCAGATGCCTGCGGGATCGCGGTTGATCGGGCCATGTATGCCTGCGTTATCGACACTTCTCTCATGTGGTCCGGCAGCCATCACGATGGAGCAGGCCGTGTCATCCCCGCACAGGCTGGAAGGCGAGGTCAGCATCGACTCTCCACAGGCTCGACGCTGGCAGTGTGACCGTCCCGCGCGCCCTCGCCCCGAGCAGGGGCTGACCTAGCGCCCCAGCCGGTCAAGACCCGAACCCGGCGAGATGACCATACGTCGCGTCCAGTGCCAGCTCCGCGAGGATGCCCGTCGCGCCAGACCTTCCACGGCACAGAGGCTTGGGCACACTGGCCACCGCGGCAGCCATAGCCTGGGGTGATGCTTCCGCCATCGCCGACACCCCTGTGGACGGAAGCATCACCTCCGCAGCGTTCGCCGACCCACGCAGTCGTGTCGATGTAGGAGCCGGCGTTACCTGGCAGGGTGCCTCGTAAATCCCCAAGATCTTCTACTTGCAGCCGTGGCTCACCGTCGCCCGCGAGGCCCTAACGTGAGCCGCCGCGTCGTGCGGGTCGCGCCGCGCGTCGCTGCCGTGCCGGCCTTCGCCTCCCGCAAAAGAGTTGGCGTAGCCTCCCGCGCCTTCTCTCCGACCTCGCCTCGTGCGCCACGCATCGTCGCAGGACGCCAACGACACCGGCCCCGTCGACGCCCCGCATCCCGTCGGCACGCAATCATGGTCGCTATCTGCTTGTCTTCGCGAAGTCGAAAATCTGCTCGGCCGTTGCGTCAGTGAGCTCGGTGAGCGGGAGGGCTACGCCCACTTCAGTGGCGAGATCGCGCGCTGCCGCCAGGTCCTTGTGGAGCAGGCCCATGATGTAGGCGATGCGCTCGGGTGTCATCGCCTCTTCCCCGTCGCGGAGCCCCAGCGGCGTGAGGAGTGTCCGTCCGGTGGGATCCGACGTCGATATCACTTCGATTAGGTTCCTGGGCGATGCGCCATAGGCTTCGAGCAGTCGCGAGGCCTCGTCGACGACGCGCCAGCTACCGTACGTGATGACGTTCCGCGCGATCTTCGTCGCCATGCCCGCGCCGAGGGGCCCGCAGTACACCACGCCTGCGGCCGCGTCGTCGAGCACGGGAAGCACGCGGGCGACGGTGGTCTCGTCTCCTCCGAGCATGGCCACGATCTTGCGTGTGGGGTCGATGGTCGTAGTGGTCACCCCACAATCCAGAAGCGTCACGTCTGCCGTCGCGCACAGTGCGGCGAGCTCGCGGACGGCTTCCAGCGACACAGTCGACATGAGTACGACGACCATCCCCGCAGGTGCGGCCGAGAGGATGCCGTCGGGGCCTTGGAGGGCGGAACGCGCCTGGTTCGCGTCCACGACGGCGACAAATACGACGTCGCTTACGCCAGCGACCTTGGCCGGGGAGCTCAGCTGGGCTGGCACGCCGGGCAGGGACGCGGACGCGTCCTGGCGCACGTCGTAGACGGCGAGGGGGCGATTGCGCGCGACGAGCGCGCGCGCGACGCTCCCGCCGATCATTCCCAGGCCGATGACCCCTGCACGCAGTCCGTCGGTGACCGCGTCAGGGGAATGGTGCTTGCTGCTCATTGTTCTCCTTTGATTGAAGGTCGACGTGACCGTGGAGCGGAAGGCTCACTGCCCTGGGATGGTGAGGTGTAGAAGATGTTCCCGCGCGCGCCGTTCGAGCATGGGCGCACTAGGTGCGTAGCTTCGAAAAGGCCTCTTGCGCGGTCGCTGGATCTGCGGGCGGGATGTCGCCTTCGAGGTTCACCGCGAGTCCGAACGCGCCCGCCTTGACGCGTCCGATATCGGCGGCCGCGCGAACCGTCGAGTCGGCAACGTCGAGTTTTCACGTGGCGGGTGACTGGTCCTCAACGCGGAGCGAAAGCACGCGGCGTAGCCCGCAGCGAACAACTGCTCGGAGATTGGCACCGTCGCCTGAACGTCTCATCTGCTTCTTGTGTGCGGCCATCTCAAGGTCGATGCGTCGTTCGCCGGTAGTGACATGGCCGTTGCTGCTCTGACCGCTGGGGAGAGCAGCGACGGCGTACCGCCCTACCGCGTAATCACTCTGTTCCGTGGCGTGTCGTTGCGCGGATGTTCGGCGATGTCTGCCGTTGAGGCGTCCGCTTGCTGACCTTCTGCGCCGTCGGCGGAGGACCCGTCTGGGATACGTCGGACTGCCGTGCCCAGCGGCGGATAGTCGTACACCTTCACGATGAACGCGATTGCGACTGTCGACACGAGCATCTGCAGGAACCGGCGATTGGCGCGATCGCCGTGGAAGACGCGGATGCTTCGCAACGCCTTGAGCGCGACTGAGCCGAACCAGAAAGTCGTGGATCACCTGCCAGAAACCGGGGGGATCATTTCCAGCTATCCGCACCCGCGCTCGGGAGATTGAGCACATTGATGTCGGCCCGACAGCCGACGAGCGGCTCGTTGAACATACGGGGACCTCCGAAGGCATGGCATGTGCTGGCGGCGGATTGGGTTCATCAGGACGCCGGTGGAGATTCGGCGATGAGGTCTTCGACGACGGTTTGCAACACTGTCCCGTTGCCCCAGCCTGCGTAGTAACTGCCGTGGAGCACGAGCTCCCGCAGCTGGGCCACGGTGAGCTCGCCGTTGACGAGGGCCCCGCGCAGTTGCACCTCCAGTAGGTCCGCTCGACCGAGCATCGCGGTGATGCCCAGTGTGAACAGCCGCCGGTCGCGTCGGGGCAGGTAAGGGCGCGCCCACACCTCAGCGAGCAACTGGTCGATCGTCTGCTCGATGAAGGGAACAGTGCTGCCCTCCGGGATCCTCGCACTGAAGCCCTTCCCATAGGCACGGTCCATCATTGCCAGGCCCCGCGCGCGGGGCTCGTCGGGGAGCGCCTCGGCGAGCCGCCCGGAGAACACAGCGTCCATGGCGGAACGCACTCGGTCCAGGATTGGGGTCTCCAGGCCCTCGTGGGCGGCCAACGCCTGCGCTGCGGCGAGGTCCCTATCGGCCTGACGAACGGTGGCCGCGACACGATTCGCGGCGATCGGAACATTCGCCTGGACACCTCGAAGCAGGCTTAGCGGGTCCGATCCTGCGTCGTCTCTCTCGGCGACCACGGTGAGCAGGTGTTCGAGCGCGACACCACTTGCTCGAGCCATTGCGGCGGCCTCGTAGACGACGGCCCAATGGCCGTAGATGATCGCGTTGCGCGCGAGCTTGGTGACCATCCCAGTCCCGAGCGGCCCGCAATGAACGACTGCCTTGGCGAATGCCCCGAGAACCGGCAGGGCTCTGTCGACGACGTCGTCGGGTCCGCCGAGCATGACAACGAGTCCGTTCTCGGCCGCGTGCCCTTCCCTCATGACCCCTCCGTCGAGAAGGGCGACGCCGCGCGACGCGCACAGGTCGGCGAGCTCGTACACCGCTTCGATGGACACCGTGGACAGGAGCACTGCCGTGAGTCCGTCGTGTGCAGCGGACAGCAGCCCGTGTGTGCCGTCAAGTATGTCGCGTGCTTGTACCGCGTCCGCAACGGCGAGGAGCACCACGTCGGCGACAGCGGCGACAGCGGCGGGAGATGCGACCAGCGCAGAAATCCCCGCGTGAGCGGCAGAGGCTTCCGGCCAAACATCACAGACAGCGACCGGTGCCATGCCGTTTCGCGCGAGGCTGATCGCGACGCCTCCACCGACCGTGCCGAGACCGATAACACCCGCGCGGGGACGGGGGCCCTGAACGGAAGTCATGAGCGTTCTCCTGTGTGTAGGTCGGCGCGGCCGAGGCAACGGGTTTGCGGCTGGTGCGATGTCGAAGGGTTGGGCGACGGGAGCGAAAGTGTGGGGCGAGCGGTGAGCCAGGCAGTGGTCACTACCAGCAGAGCGGCTAGGAAGGGGTACACGTCCCGCGCCAAAGTGGACCGGGTAGGCCGATTCAGTCCGGTAGCACCTGTCGGCCGCATCCCCGGCTCACGCGCACTCCGCGCCCCGCTAGCCGCAGCGATCGGCCAAACCGGTCTCCCGCGACAGCTGCCGACTCCCAAACATCCGACACTCCCTTCAACAGTGCCGCCATGTGCGTCGGAGGCGCCGAGTCGGTCACTGCGGTCCGAACGCGCGTGTGCTGAATGGGAAACGGTGCACTCGCGCGCACCCGCCGGCTGGGGCAGGCAAGACCTTCGGGTTCGAGTCCGCACCCATCGTGTGGCCGTCCAGGCCGCACACATCGTTTGCGGCCTCATGATTCCGGAGGGTGCCTAGTCGTTTGCGCGGGTGCGGCCGCGAGGTGGTCAATGCCGCCGCCCTGACCGCCGTACTGCTCGTCGAGGTG
>NZ_JBEXCY010000365.1:0-6209 GCF_040605515.1 Dactylosporangium sp. NPDC005572
TGCAGCAGCGTCTGGCTGCGCCGGGCGATGTTGAGGAAGACCTCGTTGAGGCCGCCAGGCGCCGATGCAGGCCCCGCCGGTGCAGCGCCCGGTGGTGCCGCCGCAGCCGGTGTACCGGCCGCAGCCCGCACCGGTGCCGCAGCCGGTCGTCCAGCAGCGTCCGGGGCCGTTCCCGCCGCAGGGGGGCCGGCCGGCGCCGGTGCAGTCGGAGGACGCGGCGGAACGCAACTGGATCGCGGTGATCGTGGTCGTGCTGGTCCTGGTCGCGATCCTGTTCGTGGTCCTGCTGCTGACGGCCTTCTAGCCCGCCTGCCGCTCTTCGGTCATATCTTCGGTCATACGGAAGAGGCCGCCTCCCACGGGAGGCGGCCTCTTCGTCGCTGCTGTGGTCAGGACTGGGGGGCCCAGAACGTGGCGAGGCTGCTGGTGGCCGGGTCGTCGGAGCCGAGCAGCAGGCTCCACGGGTCGGCGCCGTCGGGCACGCCGGCCCCGTCGTAGTCGGCCAGCCCAGCCGGGTCGGCCGGCCCGCTCACCGCCGGTTCGAAGTGGGCCTCCTGGGTTTCGTGGCCGCCGCCGATGACGTCGACGTCGGTCCACGGGAACCCGTCGACGGGCTCGGGCGGGTCCTCCAGGTGCAGCTCGGCCGGGAACGGCACGTCGTGCCACGCGGGGTCGTCGGCGCCGGTGTCGACGTCGGGGTCGACCCCGAACGTCACCGGCTCCTCGACCGTGTCGCCGACGGCGTCGTCCGCCGTGTCGCCCGTGTCGCCGGTATCGCCCGTGTGGTCGGTGTGGACGTCCGGCTCCGGGACGTCGTCGGCGCCGTAGCCGGTCTCGACGGCGTGGTCGTAGTCCGCGGCGGCGTGCTCGGTGCCGAGCGGCTCTTCCAGGTCATGGGGGTCGTGGTGTTCCCCGCCGAGGTCGTGCCCCAGGTCGTGGTGCTCGCCGCCCAGGTCGTGCCCGAGGTCACCGCCGAGGTCGGTGTGCTCGAAGCCGTAGTCGGCGCCGAAGTCGGCGGGTCCGCCACCGTCACCGCCCAGGTCGGCGGTGTCGGCGGCGTCGTCGCCTTCGGACCATTCCCAGTGCCCGTCCATGTCGTGTGAACCCCCTACGCTTCGGCCGGGTCGGAGGCCGTGTCGGTCGGCGCGTTCGGCGTGAGTGCCCGGATCCGCACGAGGACCTCGTCGACCTGCTTGATCCGGGAGCGCAGCCCCTCCCGTTCGGTGTTGAGCGCGGCCTTGCGCTTGGCCCGTTCGGCCTTGTCCTCGGCCAGGGACTTGTCGATCGCGGCGATGTGGGCGTCGAGCTGCTTGAGGCGTCGTTCGATGGCCTCGTCGAGGGCGAGGGTCAGCGCGTACTGCAGGTCGGTGAACCGGTGCATGATCTCGTCGGACAGGGCGGCGCGGGCCTCGCCGAGGACCTCCCGCAGCCAGGTGCGGGTCTGCACCTTGTCCGTCATGCTCTTCCGCTTGAAGATCATGTACGCGCCGGCGGCGAGGCCGAGACCGATGCCGATGACGGGGATGACGAGCCCGGCGCCGGCGATCCCGGCGAGGCCCATCGCGCCGGCGCCGGCCATCGCGCCGCGGCCGGCCATCATCGCCATACCGGCCGACGACATGACGACCATGGCCCCGTCGCCGTTGCCGCCGTCCCGGCGGGGTTTGGTGCCGAGGGCGTGGCGCAGCTTCGCGTTGAGCTGCCGCAGCACGTGCTGCAGCTCGTTGGGGTGGAACACCTGCGCGAGGACCCGCTCACCGACCTTGCGGAACCGGAACTCCAGGTCGTGCGACAGCCGCACGGACAGCGCGTACAGCGCCTTGTCGACCTCCTGGGGCAGGTTCTGGACGTCGCCGCGCCCACCCTTGTCGATTTTCTCCATGAACTGTTCCTGCAGCTGCGTGATGTAGTTGCGCAGCCGTGTGGTGGCCTCGACCCGGGCCCGCTGGGTCTCGGTCGACAGCGCCAGGGACCACTGCCGCTGTTCGGTGCGTTTGCGGGTCGCGACCCGGGCCCGTTCCTCCTTGGCCCGTTCGGCGTCGGCCGGGTCGGGGTCGGTGGCCTTCATCCGGTCGCCGAGCTCCTGGTCGATGCGGATGTACTCGGACCGCACGGACCGCAGCACGTTGGCCTGCTGCAGCAGGTGCCCCTTGCTGGCCAGGTCGATGAGGGCGTGCTGGAGCTCGGCGATGCGCGACTCGCGGATCAGGTCACCGGCGGCGTCCTTCGGCATCTGCATCGCCAGCTCCGCCAGCCGCGCCGACACCGGGAACCAGGGCGCGGACCCGAACCGGGGCGCGTGGGTCTGCAGCTGGCCCTTGTTGTCGGCGAGGATGGTCCGCCAGCCCGGGTACGCGTCGACCTTCGTCAGCGCGAACAGCACGAAGTTGACCCGCTTGCTCGCCTCGATGAGGAAGTTCATCTCCGGCTTGGAGAACGGCGAGGACGAGTCGACGACGAACAGCAGCGCGGTCGCCTTCTCCACGGCGTCCATCGCGACCTCGGCGTGCATCGAGTCGAGACCGCCGGTGCCGGGGGTGTCGATGAGCGTCAGGTACTGCAGCAGCGGCGCCGAGTGGTGCACCTCGATCCGCCGCGGCGGGCGCATCCCGTCGGGCAGCCGGCCCAGCACGGTGCCCCAGTCACGCAGGTCGCCGAGGCCGAGCGGCACCGGGTCCTCCCGGCCGGGGATGTAGGCGCGGGCGCCGTGCTGCGGGTTGTGCGTGAACTCCAGGTACGACGCGGTCGCGACGGCCGCGTCGACCGGCGACAGGTTCGGCACGCCCATGAGCATGTTCGTCAGGGAGCTCTTGCCGCGTTTCGTCTCACCGACGACGACGATCCGCGGCCGCTGCACGTCACGGCGACGTTCGGTGTCGACGTCGGCGGCCGCGTCGGGGTCGATCTTGCGGAGGAAGGCGAGGCTGCCGTCGACGCCGGCCTTCAGCAGCTTCCCGAGCGCCTGGGTCGCGTCGGCCGGCTTCTTCCCGGCGCCGGCCGGCGCCGGATTGGAGGTCTGCGTCATCGCTGCTGCCCTTTACGTGGTTGCGGTGTGACGGTCTGGTGCGCGCCGGTGGGCCCGCCCGCGGTGCGGGGGGCCTGGTAGACGGTGACGATCGGCGCCCGCAGGACCCGCCCGTCCCGGTCGATGTAGCCGGGGACCTCGACGGCGGAGATCTGCCCGACCTGGCTGGGGTCGGTGGCGGGGGTGGTGCCGCCGGCCTCGTGGTGGGCCGGGTCGAACCGCACCCCGACGGGTTCGAGGACGGTGACCCCGGCCTCGGCGAGGGCCGCGCCGAGCCGGTCGCCGAGGGCCTTGCTGGTGACCCGGTCCCGCACGTAGATGCTGGCCTGCACGAGCGCCCGCCGGTCCGCGTCGGCCGCCCCACCGGCGGGCCCGCCCCGGCCGCCCCGCCCGGTCTGCGCCGCGGCCGGGGCGGGGGCCTTGCGGGAGGCGAGCAGCAACAGCAGCAGCAGGGCCGCGCCGAGGAACAGGGCCCCGGCGAACGCGACGAGCGCCGGCTGGAACCCGAACGTCTGCTGGCTGGTGCAGGCCGGCACGGTCTGTGCCTGCGGCTGCCCGGCGGGGGTGCTGCTCTGCTGTTCGGGCTGCTGCTTCGGGGTGCTGCCGCCGTTCAGGGCATCACCGACGTCCTTGGCGGCGCCGCCACCACCGGCGGGTGCGGAGCCCTGCCCGCCGTTCTGGGCGCCGGGGGTCACGGTGACCGCCGGGCAGTCGGGGGCGCCGCTGAGCAGGCCGGTCGCCGCGCCGGTGAGCACCGCGACGATGAGCGCGACGCCGACCGCGACGAGACGCAGGCTGTTGGAGGACATCTTCGGCTCCTGGGGGTGGGGGCCACGAACAGGGGACACGGTGCGCAGGTGAGCTGGGGCCTGGTTCAGGGTCTGGTTCAGGGTCTGGTTCGGGGTTCGGCTATCGGGCATGCGCCTGACCGCCGCGGATGCGCTGGGACAGCAGGTAGAAGCCGCGGTGCGCGACGAGCGCGACCCGTGACTGGGACGGGCTGGCCCCGGCGACGGCGTAGGCCCGCCAGCGGGTCGCGGCGTCCAGCGCGGCGCGGACCATCTGGTCCCGGTCGGCCTGCGGCAGGTTCAGGATCCAGCCGGGGTCGTTCGACAGCGCCAGCCGGGTCAGTTCGCCCTCCATCTGGTCGGGCAGGTCGACGGCGCCGGTCGTGACCAGCTGCGCGACCTCCAGCAGGCGCAGCCGGTGCGACTCGGGCTGCTGCAGGACCCGCTCGATCGCGTCGCGGAGCAGTTCCCGGTCGTGGGGCCGCTCGGCGTGGCTGGCGATCTTCTCCAGGCTCGACAGCGCCCACCCGGCCTTGATCGCGTCGGTGCGCCACCGGAACGCGTGGTCGAGGGTCTGCCGCAGCCGCGGGAACCCGGACGCCTGGAACAGCATCCGCACCAGCTCACCGGTGGCGAGGGTCGGCTTGTCGACCAGCTGGGCGATGGCGAAGCTGATCCCGTACAGGTCGAGCAGCCGCAGCAGCCGCTCCCGCGACTCGCGGGTGATCCCGCATTCCCGGGTCGTGAACAGGTCGACGGAGGCCAGCAGCACGGTGCGTTCGCCCTGGGGCATGGCGGCGAGCTGCCGCAGCGCCTCACAGTCGGCGGCGGTGAGCCGGCCCGCCTCGGTGGTCTCGGCGAGCAGACCCACCACCGGTACCACATCGGAGACGACCCGCCGCAGCACCTTCGACTGGTCACCGGCGAGCGGCGCGACGATCGGCCACGGGTCCTGCCCGCCGCCGGCGAGCTTGTCGACCTTGTTGAACAGCCCGAGCGAGTTGATCGGGTTCGACGACAGCCGCGCCGACACCGACCGGAACGCCTCCAGGGCCTGCACGTCGTCCTCCCGGACCGACTGCGTGAACACGTAGATGATCGCCTCGGCGCCGGACAGCGCCCCGGCGGAGTCGGAGTCGAGGTCGTCGTCGATCGGGGCCTCGGTGAACAGGAACCGGCGGGCCTGGTCGGACACGGCCGTGTTCGCCGACGACAGGCCGGGGGTGTCCACGACGGTGAGGTCGCGCAGGTGGTCGCTGGTGAGGGTGACGTCGACGTACGCGACCTCGTGCCGGGCGACCCCGAGCCGCTGGGGGATCATGCCGGCCTCGTCGAGGGGGAGGCTGACCCGGGCCCCGTTGCGTTTCACGACGTCGACCCGGTCGGAGGTGCCGTACCGGAACTGGGTCACGATCCGGGTGCACTCGCCGACCTCGGTCGGCGCGACCCGCCGCCCGATGAGCGCGTTGACCAGCGTCGACTTGCCCGACTTGAGCCGGCCGGCGATCGCGACCCGCAGCGGTTCACCGAGCCGCCGCCGCACGTCGGTCACCTGGGCCTGGGTGGCGCCGCCGAGGCGGTTGCCGACCTCGGCGCACAGGTCGGCGACGCGGGAGCTCAACGGTCCTGGAGCCACGGCTTCAGCTCCGGTTCTGCGCTGCGGACAGACCCGCCGACAGACTGATCGCCGACTGCGCGAGGCCGGTGGGTTCAGCCACAATGCCGACGTACCCTCGGGTGTCCAAGGGGTGGACCTCGCTCATTATTCGCTCCTGGGTGCAATCAGTACCGTCATGTCACGCACGTACGGCACACACATTACGAATATCCTGCGCGCGCAGGATCCCATGTTCGTGCCACGAATGGAGGCGACCCGTGCCTGAGGCACCGATCGACGAACCCGTCGCCAGCCCGCCGGTCACCGGCCGGGCGACGGTTGGTGCCGCGGCGTGGCCGCCTGCCGAACTTGTCGCCGCCGCGGTGGATGCCCTGCGTAACCCGGGTCTGGTAGTCATCGCCGGGGCGCCGGGCACGGGCCGTTCAACGATCCTGAAGCGGCTCGGGGAGGCGTTCCGGGGGACGGTGTTCGCCGGTGGGGCGCTGGCGATGCTGCGCGGTGTGCCGGCCCTGGCCCTGTCACGGGCGGTGCGGGTGCGACTTCCCTCACACGACGCGCCGCTGCTCGCCGAAGCGGTCCGCTCCCGCGTCCGTCACGGCCTGTTGCTCATCGACGACCTGCAGTGGGCCGACCCGTTGACCGTGGCCGCGCTCCCCGCGATCGCCGAACACTGTCGGATAGTCGTCACTCTGCGGACCCCGCACCGGCTGCCGGGCGACGCGGGCGCGGTGTACGCCGCGCTCGCCGTCGCGGCCGGGACCGACCGCCGCACCCGGTC
>NZ_JBEXCY010000366.1:0-6171 GCF_040605515.1 Dactylosporangium sp. NPDC005572
CCACGACCCGGGGCGGGTCGAGCCCGACCTGCCGTTCCTCGACGGCGGGTTCAACTCCCTCATGGCCATCGAGCTGCGGGACCGGGTCAGCGTCGCCACCGGCCTGCCGATGCCCACCACCCTCATCTTCGAGCACCCCACGCCCGCGGCCCTCGCGGCGCACCTGGCGACCGTGCTGCCGGCCGACGCCGGCGGTGCCGCCCGGCCCGCCGAGCGGGCTCCGGACCCGCGACCGGACGGGTCCGACCTGCCCCTGCTGGAGTTGGAGCTGCTGCCATGACCCACGTGCTGGACCGGACGATCCGCGACTTCGCGCTGCGCATACGCCCCGACGACATCCTGCTGCGCGACCACCGGGTGCGCGGGCGGCGCGTGCTGCCCGAGGCCGTCCTCCTGGACGCGCTGTACCGCGCCGCGGCTGCCGCCGGCACCCCCGCGGCCGACGTCGAGCTCACCGACCTGCGCTTCCTGCGCCCGCTCGCCGTCGACGACGGCGTCGAGCGGCGGGTGGTGTTCCGCGGCACCGGCGACGGCGCCGCGACCCACGTGCGCATCGCCGCCGGGGAGCCGCTCGCCGAGGCCGTGGTCCGCCGCACCGGCCCTCCGCCGGGCGCCGCACCGCTCGAGGTGTCGGTCGTGGACGGTCCCGGATCCGAGCCGCTTGATTCGCTGTACGACGGGCTCGGCCACGGCGCGTTCCTGCGCGCCACCGGCCGGCGGCGCCGCGACGGCGACCGGGTCACCGCGCTCCTGCGGCCCGGCCCCGACGCCCACCGGCGGCGCGGCGACTTCCTGCTCCACCCGACGCTGCTCGACGCCGCCCTGACCCTGCTGGGCCCCGGGCGGCGCGTGGCGGGCATCCGCCGGTTCCGGGCCTGGGCACCGCTGCGCGACGCCGCGTACGCGGTCGCCGAGGGCGACGGGCTGCGCCTCTACGACACCGACGGCACCCTCGCCGCCGAGTGCGAGGGCGTGCGGTTCGCCGCGGGCCGCGCCCGGCGCAGCGGCCGGCTCGACATCGCCGTCGTCGGTGTGGCCGGGCGGTACCCGGGGGCCGAGGACGTCGGGCAGCTGTGGGACAACGTGCTGCACGGCCGCGACGCGATCACCGAGGTGCCGGCGTCCCGGTGGGGGCCCGGCGACTACCCGACCGGCGACGCCCAGCTGCCCCGCTTCGGCGGGTTCCTGGCCGATGTCGACGCCTTCGACCCCCGGTTCTTCCGCATCCCGCCGAGCGCCGCGCACACCCTCGACCCGCAGGAGCGGCTGTTCCTGCAGACCGCGTACGCCGCCGTCGAGCACGCCGGCTACCGGCCCGACGACTTCCGCGCCCCGAACGACCGCGTCGGCGTCTTCGTCGGCGCGACCTGGGCCGACTACCGGCTCCTCGGCGTCGAGTCGACCCGGCGGGGCGCGCCGCTGGCCGTGCCGTCGCTGCCGTCGTCGGTGCCGAACCGGGTGTCGTACTACTTCGGCTTCACCGGCCCCAGCCTGACCGTGGACACCGCCTGCTCGTCGTCGCTCACCGCGCTGCACCTGGCCTGCCGCAGCATCGCCGACGGCGAGTGCGACGCGGCCCTGGCCGGCGGGGTCAACCTGCTGCTGCACCCGGACAAGTACCTGCTGCTGCGCACCCTCACGATGGCCTCCTCGGACGGGCGGTGCCGCTCCTTCGGCGCCGGCGGCGACGGCTACGTCCCCGGCGAGGGCGTCGGCGCCGTGCTGCTCAAGCCCCTGGAGCGGGCCGAGGCCGACGGCGACACCATCCACGGCGTGATCCTCAGCGTCGCCGTCAACCACGGCGGGCGGGCCGCGGGCATGACGGTGCCGAACCCGGTCGCGCAGGGCGACGTCATCGCCCGCGCGCTCGCCGACGCCGCCGTCGACCCGGACACCGTCGGCTACGTCGAGGCCCACGGCACCGGCACCGCCCTCGGCGACCCGGTCGAGGTGGCCGGGCTGCACCGCGCGTTCGCCGGCCGAGCCGAGCCGTGCGCGCTCGGCTCGGTCAAGTCCAACGTCGGGCACCTGGAGTCGGCGGCCGGCATGGTCGCGCTGACCAAGGTGCTGCTGCAGCTGCGGCACGGGCGCATCGCCCCGTCGCTGCACTCGGCCGAGCTCAACCCGGGCATCGACTTCGCCGAGTCACCGTTCGAGGTGCCGCAGACGGCCCGCGACTGGCCGCGGCCGACGGGCGGCGGGCCCCGCCGGGCCGGCGTCAGCTCCTTCGGCGCCGGGGGCGCGAACGCGCACGTCGTCGTCGAGGAGTACCCGGCCGCCCCGGCCGGGCCCGGCACCGGCGCCGAGGAGCTGCTGGTGCTGTCGGCGCGGACACCGGAGCGGCTGGCGGAGTACGCCGGACGGGTCGCCGCCCACCTCGCCGCCGGCCCGGCCGAGCGGTTCGCCGACATCGCCCGCACGCTGCAGGCCGGCCGCCCGGCCCTGGAGCACCGCCTCGCCCTTGTGGCCCGCGACGCCGCCGGGGCCGCCGACCGGCTGCGCCGCCACCTCGCCGGCGAGGCCGGGGCCGCGCACAGCGGCGCGGCCGACGGCTCCGGCGACCCGCGCGCGGCCGAGCGGACGTTCGCCGAGCGGTACGCCGCCGGGGACCTCGACGGGGCCGCCCGCGCCTTCGCCGCCGGGGCCACGCCGGACTGGGCCGCGGTCAACGGCGGCCCCGACCGCCGGGTGCCGGTGCCGGGCTACCCGTTCGAGCGCGGCCGGTACTGGATCGACCTGCCCGCCGTCACCAACCTGAGCGCCAACGAGCCGGCCGTCACCGACCCGAGCGTCACCGGCCCGACCGCCACCACCGACGACGGCCGCCCGGCCGCGGCGGACGCGAACACCGAAGACACCGCCGGCCCGGCCGGGGAGGGGGAGATCGTGACCATCGACGCCGTCGTCCGCCAGTTCGAGGAGCAGCTGGCGCCGACCGATCGGGAGCTGGAGGCCGCGTACCCGGACCTGGGCCGCTACGCCGCCCGGCGCGCCGCCCGCGAGCTCACCGCTATGGGCCTGCCGGACGCCGGCGGGACCCCGGACGAGCTGCGCGCGGCGCTGGGGGTGCGCCCGCAGTACACCCGCTTCACCGACGCCTGCTTCGAGGTCCTCGAGCGCCACGGCCTGCTGCGCCGCTCCGGCCGGGCCCTGCTCGGCACCGGGCCGGTGCCCGACCCGTCCCGGCTGCGTGCCGAGATCCTGGCCCGCCACCCCGACGCAGAGCCGTTCCTGCGGCTGCTGGACGTCGCGGTCCCGGCCTACCCGGCCGTGCTGCGCGGCGAGACCCCCGCCACCGAGGTCCTGTTCCCGTCCTCCGGGCTGGATCTCATGACCGGGGTGTACCGCGGCAACCCGGCCTACGACTTCTACACCGGCGAGGTGGCCCGGTTCGTCGCCGCCGCGGCCGGCGTGCGCGCCCGGCAGGGCCGCGCCCCGGTGCGCGTGCTGGAGATCGGCGCCGGCACCGGCAGCACCACCCAGGCGGTCCTGGAGGCCCTGGCGCCGCTCGGCGGCGTCGAGTACCACTACACCGACGTCGGGGGCAGCTTCGTCGCCCACGGCCGGCGCACGTTCGCCGCCCGCTACCCGTTCGTGCGGTTCCGGGTCTACGACGCCGACCGCGACCCGGCCGGCCAGGGCCTCGACCCGGGCACGTTCGACGTGGTGCTCGCGGCCAGTGCGCTGCACGCCGTCACCGACATCGACCGGACCCTCGGCCTGGTGCGCACGCTCCTCGCCCCGGGCGGGCTGCTGGTGCTCGGCGAGCCGACCGCGAACGTCGACGTGTTCACGCTGACGATCGGGCTGCTGGACGGCTGGCACCGCTACACCGACCCGCAGCGCCGGCTGCCGCACTCGCCGCTGCTGTCCGTGGAGGGCTGGCGGCTGGCGACGCAGCGGGCCGGGTACGGCGCGTTCGCCGGCTTCGGCCCGGGCCTCACCGGCGACGCCAAGCCCAGCTTCCGCATCCTGACCGCGGCCGCACCGGGCACGCCCGCGGAGGCGCCGCCCCCCGCCGCCCCGCCCCCCGCCGCCCCGGCGCCCGCCGTCGGGGTGCCCGCCGTGTCGGCCGAGCCGGCCGGGGTCCGCGCGGAGGAGCTGGAACCGGTCATCGCCCGGATCGTCGCCGACGGCCTCGGACTGCCGGTGGGGGAGATCCGCCCGTCGATCTCCTTCGCCGAGTACGGCGTCGACTCCATCCTGGCCGTGCAGATCGTCGAGAAGATCGGGGCGCGGCTCGGGATCACGGTCAAGCCGACCGTCGTGTTCGACCATCCGTCGGTGCGGGCGCTCGCCCGCCACGCGGCGACCCTCGGCGCGAGCCTGGAGGGCCCGGCGGAGCCCGCGCCGGCGGCCCCGGAGGCTCCGGTCCAGCCGACGCCCGCACCGGAGTCCGCGGGCATCGACATCGCCGTGATCGGGATGGCCGGGCGCTACCCGGGCGCCGGGGACCACCGCGAGCTGTGGCGCAACCTCGTGGCCGGGCACGAGGCGGTCACCGAGGTCCCGGCCGGGCGCTGGGACGTCGACGCCGTCTTCGCGCCCTGGCCGCCGACGCCGGACCGCACGTACTCGCGCTGGGGCGGCTACATCGCCGACCCGGACCGGTTCGACCCGTACTTCTTCAACATCGTGCCCGCCGAGGCCGACGTCATGGACCCGCAGCAGCGGCTGTTCCTGCAGGAGAGCTGGCGGGCCCTCGAGGACGCCGGCATCGACCCGAGCCGCCTGCAGCGCGCCCGCTGCGGCGTCTTCGCCGGCTCGCCACCGCCGGACTACGTGAGCCTGCTGCGCGAGCGCGGCCAGGCCGGCGGGGCCGATGTGTTCACCGGCAACTCGCCGTCGATCCTGCCCGCCCGGGTGGCGTACCACCTGGACCTGACCGGCCCGTGCGTCGGCATCGACACGGCCTGCTCGTCGTCGCTCGTCGCGGTGCACCAGGCCTGCCAGAGCCTGGCCGCCCGGGAGTGTGACCTGGCCCTGGCCGGGGGCGTCGCGGTGTACTCCACGCTGGAGCACCTCCTGCAGACCTCCTCGCTCGGGATGCTCTCGCCGACCGGGCAGTGCCGTGCCTTCGACGAGACCGCCGACGGGATCGTGATGAGCGAGGGCGTCGGGGTGGTCGTGCTCAAGCCACTGGCCCGCGCGCTCGCCGACGGCGACCCGATCTACGGGGTCATCAAGGGCATCGGCGTCAACCAGGACGGCCGCACCAACGGCATCACGGCGCCCAGCGCCCGCTCGCAGACCGAGCTGGAGCTGGCGGTGTACGACCGCTACGGCATCGACCCGGCCGGCATCGGCTACGTCGAGGCGCACGGCACCGGCACGAAGCTCGGCGACCCGGTCGAGGTCGACGCACTCACCGCAGCCTTCCGCGCCCACACCGACCGCCGCGGCGACGTCCCGATCGGCTCGATCAAGACGAACATCGGGCACACCTCGCACGCGGCCGGGGTCGCCGGGCTCATCAAGGTCCTGCTCTCCATGCGGGAGGGCGTGATCCCGCCCACGCTGCACTTCGCCACCGGCAACGCCCTGGCCGGCTTCGCCGACTCGCCGTTCCACGTCAACACCGAGGTCGCGACCTGGCCGGAGGGGCCGCGGGCGGCCGCGGTGAGCTCGTTCGGCTTCAGCGGTACCAACTGCCACGTCGTGGTCGCCGGCCACGACGACCGGCGCGCGCCGACCGCCGGCCCGGCCGGCCCGGTCCTCGTGCCGCTCTCGGCCCGCAGCGAGGAGAGTCTCCGCGCCGCGGCCGGGGCCCTCGCCGCTCACCTCGCCGCCACGCCCGGCCTGGTACTGGCCGACGTCGCCGCGACACTGCAGCTCGGCCGGGCCGCGTTCGAGCACCGCCTGGCCGTGTCGGCCGGCTCGGTCGAGCAGCTGCGGGCCCGCCTGGCCCTGTGCGCGGCCGGGCAGCGCACGCAGGGCGTGTGGCTGGGATCGGTCGACCCAGACGCGGCGCCGGCGCCGGCCGTCGCCCCCGGGCCGGACCTGGCCGCGACCGCCGAGGCGTGGGTGGGCGGCGCCGCCGTCGACTTCGCGCGGTGGTACGCCGGCCGCCCGCCCCGGCGGATCAACCTCCCCGGCTACGTCTTCGCCCGCGACCGCTGCTGGCCGCCGGACCCGCCCGCCGCCCCGGCCCGGCCGGCCACCGTGGGCGGC
>NZ_JBEXCY010000367.1:0-6109 GCF_040605515.1 Dactylosporangium sp. NPDC005572
GCTTCCTCACCCACACCGGCCTGACCCTCGACCCCGAACCGCCGTAACCCTGACCCTTCAACCTCTGTAGCGCCGCGCTCTACCCCGCGGCAATCATCGGCCTCAGATGGAATCGAAAGACCCAGGACTGGTTGGCCTCACCAGATGGGCAGAAACGCCGATGTGCGAATCCAGCAACGGTCGACATCGCCGAACGGCTCCCCGCGAGCGAACCATCCACTGTTGAGCGAGATATCGGGCGGGTGCCGGGTTCGGCGATCGGATCTGCCCGCGCAGCCACAGTTGCGGGCGGGTATTTCAGCATATGAATCTTCGTCGACGATCGGCGACTGTTGTCCGGGTGCGAATTGTGCGATGGTTCGTTGGACGCGGCCCGAACCGCCTAGTCAACATAGGATTTTGCGCAGATGTGCACACTTGCCCTGTCTTCCAGCATGGTCGACGTCCATCGGCGACTTGGTCAACGTTCTCGATCGTTCGAGGGTGTCGAGCGTGGGCCCGCATGCCCAGAAGGATGAACGGGATTCAAGACGCCGGTCTGGTCGTCAGGGGCGGCTGATGGATGGGCGCGCCTACCTCGAAAAGTTCATCGCCGATCGCTTTCGGGTTCCGCCGAGAACGTCCGATGCTGGACGTGACCGGGATCTCGTGCTGCTTGAAGTTCACGGCGTAGCGACCGGCCTGGTCGCCGCCGGCGCATTGAGCGAACACGATAGAGACCAGGCGCTCGCCGACCTCGACCTGGCCCTCCAACACGCCGCGCGACGGCCGCGTCGCCGTGCGGACTCCCACTCCACCGCGCATTCCCGAAACCCGCCGTCCGCCACAGTCGCCGATGTAGCGCGAGGCGGAAGCCAGGAAACTGCACCTGGAACCGCAGCACCCGTCCTGCGTCGAGTCCTGCCTCTGGATGCCACGTTGGACGTCCAAGACGAAACCGTGACACTTATCTGCCTTGAATCGTGGTCGACGATGCTGCTGCTGAACGTCGCGTTCCCGATCGACCCGCAGCAGACCCCGTCACGGTTCCGTACCCGCCGGGATCACACGTGGCGCGGCTGGGACGACGCCGGCACCACCTATCGGCTGACCGGAAGCGGAGCCTTCAACAATCACGGCGTGCACTTCGAGCGGATCTGCTTCCAGCCCGGTCTTCCAGACGATGCCAGGACGCTCACCCTAACGTCGTCCTACGAAGGCGCCACGAGCGAACTCACGATACCGCTGAAGCCCGGTGACCGCCAATGAGCGAGACGAGCGCGTCAAAGTGAACGGCCCATAACCTCAGGCCAGGGCAACCCAAAGTGAAACACTCAGACTAGCGGCCCATGAGCAAAACGTGGTCATCGTACGCGCTGCAGAAATACACCGTCGGTCGGGCGTCTGCTCCTCCAGTCCTGACCCCTCGAACGTCGTGGCGCTGGCCGCTCTTGGAATTGACGAAAAAGTAGCGACCATGGGCAATTGTGTAACCGCGATAATTGACTGCCGCATGGGCTCGCCAAGACGAGGACGGCTGCGAGAGTTGGACGCGGCACCGAATCGCTTGCGGCCGTAGCGGCATGGCTTCGGGGTTGAGCACGGAGGCTGTGGCCTCTGTGCTCAACCTTCCGGCCTGCAGAGACAGTGCAGCATAACACATCCAACAACCTTGACCTGACAGATACAACGTACGTCACGCCTGCTTGGACTCAGTGGGCGGATGCCCCCGGCCAGCCGTTCACCCGATGGAGCCTGCGCAAACTCGCCGACTACCCCGCGCACAAGGCAAACGATCCGGGCCTGGGTCGCCCCGGAACCGGGTCGATCTGAGATCACCCCGACATATTCGTCGTGGGCAACCCGATCGAGGCGCATTTCGGACCGCTACGAACGTTCGTCGCTGGGTCCAACCACCCAACGAGCCAGTCGCGACCCCAGGCCCTGCACCACTATCTGCGCTGGCGCAGCGCCAACGCCCGCCATCCCGACGTCCTGGCCGCGCAACGCCGCGAACGCGCCCAGGTCCGCTCCGACCGGCAACGCCGCTGGGGTCAAACCACTGCCGAGGCAGCGGCCTGATCGACCCGACCAACGTTTCCGGCCACAGCACCAGAGAAGGTATCCAGCAGTCGGTAACCTGCGGAATCGAGCCGCTGGGGCAGGTCTCTGATCATGTCGCCGGGTCGCTACAGGCCTCCAGCCGCTTGTAGCGCTGCTGGGCCGCTTGCGGGGCGCATAGGCCGAGGCGCAGCAAAGGGGCTCGCCTGGGGCCGGCGGGATCGATCCGGCAGCCATCGCCGCGGTGCCGTGGACCACCTCGTGCAGGGCGGCGAGGTCCGCGTGGTGTGCCGCGAGCACACCCTGGGCGATCCGGCGTGGCGCTCAGTGAGGTGGGCTGGCCCCGACCCCACGCGGCGGAGGGCTCAGGGAAGCCGACGCCAGTCCGACGGGCTCACGCCATGGAAACGTTTGAATTCCACGCTGAACGCAAACGGATCCTCGTAACCGACCTCCCGGGCTACCGAGGCGACGGTGGCATCGGCTTCGCGCAGCAGGTCCGCGCCGACCGTCATGCGCCAGCCCGTGAGGTACCTGAGAGGTGGTTCCCCGACCAGGGTTGTGAAGCGCGCGGCGAAGCCGGCGCGGGACATGCCGACACGGGCGGCCAGCCCGGCGACCGTCCAGCGACGGCCAGGCTCCTCGTGGAGCAGGCGCAGCGCCTCGCCGACTGCGGGGTCGCCCAGCGCGCGCAGCCAGTCGAGCGAGGCGGCCTCGGGGCGGGCGCACCACGCCCGGAGCGCGAGCACAAGCACGAGATCCAGCAGCCGATGCAGGATGGCTTCCTGGCCGGGCTCGTCCCGGGCGACCTCGGCCGCAAGCAGGTCGAGCGTCGCCGCGGTCCGATGGCTTGCGGGCACGACCGCCACCGGTGGTAGCGGTCCGAGCAGCCGACCGGCCACGGTGCCTCGCAGATCGAAGACGCCGCGGAGCATCGTCGTCGCGCCGGGCAGACCGTCGCCGAACGTGCGGGGGCGAGAGGGCGGTGGACCCGAACGGTGCCCTCTTGGCCTGGGAAGAAGGACTTCGCGTGCCCGCCGATCGCGACCTGAGGTGTGGTGGCCGGATCGTCTGCGACCGTGCACGGACCCGGCCCGGTGACGGAGCGCGATATCGCCGCTGTCGAGGCGTCTCGGCGTGTCGGTGGCGTCAGGCAGGCGGATGAGGCCGGGCCGCCGAGTGCCATCACGATCGTCAGCGGCGGCGTATCGGTGAACGTCAACAACCACGGCGGCTGCTGGACTAGCTTCCTGACCACGGAACTGCGGGCGCTTGCACAGCGGCTGCGGGCCTCCGGCCTGTCGGCGCGCCGGGCATCCTGCAGCGGCGGCGACGTCCTGTTCGACCTCGGCGCCCCGGCGACCTGGGGGTCAGCCCTGACCGGGGTGTCGGCCGCGTACCTGATAGAGCCGGATCTGCGGGCGAGCATACTCAGCCCTGAGCGCCTGCCCGATCTCGTCGACACAGCCGTCCATGCGGGCGTGCGCCGGCTCGTGTTGCTGTCGGCACTCACCGCCGATTCCGACAGTCATCCGCTGCACCCTGGCGACCAGGCCGTCCGCCGCAGCGGAGTGTCCTGGACCATCCTGCGCCCAACGTGGTTCGCACAGAATTTCAGCGAGGACTTCTGGCGCCCGGGCATCCTCGCCGGCACCCTAGCGGCGCCAACTGGCGACGGGCGGACGCCCTTCGTCGACGCGGAGGATATCGCCGATGTCGCCGCCTCGGCGCTGACGGACGACCGGCATGGCGGTGCGGTATACGACCTGACCGGCCCGCGGGCCCTCAGCTTCGGCGAAGCGACCGGCCTGATCGGCCGGGCTACCGGGTGCGTAGTCCGGCACGCCGACGTCGACCCCGAGGTGTTCGTCGAGCGACAGGTCGCGTACGGCGTGCCAGCCGAGGTCGCGCGGCTGCTCACCGAGCTGCTCACCGACGTCCGCAGCGGCTCGGCCGAGGCAGTCACGGACGGGGTGCAGCGAGCCCTCGGCCGCCCACCTGCCTCGTTCGAGCAGTTCGTCGCCCGCAGCGCAACGGCGGGTGCCTGGAATTGACTCGCCGTGCCATCAGACAAGAATCTCGTCAGACAGGCAGAACGACGGCCGGCCTGCCCCGCGGCGCCGGTGGCGCTCCAGGAGGTCGGCGGCGATCTCGAGGTCGCGCGCCGCTCCAGTTGCGGTCGCACGGAACCGAAAGGCGGCGCAATACGTGCCAGGTGGGCCGGCGCGTACGCTCGACGCGGGTCGAGAGCCAGCCCTGTCGAGCCCGTCGCGGGCAGCTCGCCAGTGCACGGCGACGAGCACAGTGTGCGGCGGGGGCAGCGGCGGCTCGCCGGTGCAGATAGCGTCGATCGACGTGGCGAACATCGCGCGGACCGTCGCGGCGAGGAAGATGATGTCGTCGAGGGCACCTGACGTCGCCGATGCGGATCTTGACGGTCGGCACATGCCCCGACGGGCAGGAGTACAGCAGAGCATGCCGCGGTCGAGGATCTTGCCCGACCAGAGCTCGGGCTTCTCGAAGGCGCCCGCAGCGGATCGATGTCCAGTGCGACGCCGGCCCCGCCGACCGCAATCCGCCTCGCGGCCAGCGAGTCGCGCGGGTCGGATAGGTCGATCGGGGCGGGCGGCCGATCTCGATCTGGTTGCTCGCGAACTGTCGCGCGACGTGGTTGGGCAGCTGGCCGGGGACCTGGGCGCTGACCGCCTCGACGGCCGACGGCTTTCGGCGTCGACGAGCAGGAACCGTTCCTCGACGTCGACGTCGACGTCGCAGCCGCGCCCGAACCGGTTGCTACTGATCCGGACCTTCGTCGCCCGGCTCAGGGAGATGGCGAAGTTGGCCCCGTCCAGCAGGTTGTCCTCGATGACGATCGCGGTCGGTGCGGCGAACTCGTCGCCGATCGCGATGACGGCGTTGTCGGCCGCGCCGTCGTCGATGGTCATGGTGTTGTGCTGGATCGTCAGGTTCGAGTCGCCCAGGGACTGAAACCCAGCGCGGGTCGCCCGCATCACGCCGATCGCCCAGGCTACGCCCTTGCCATCGCCCAAGCGCTGCCTTTGAGGTCGGAACGGCTGGCCGTGCTCAACGTTCACCAGCTCTGTGCGGCGGTCAGGATCGTTGAGATGGAATCGCGCGACGGCGCCTTCCCGAACCCTCGCAACGAACACGAAGGGTCCTCGTTCGGCTGCGTGCTTCCGGCGAGCGACACGCTGGCGCCACGGTCGGCGGCCGCGCTCACCCGCACTTCAATCGTCAGCTCGTGTCACATACCGTCAGCTCCGTATCGGCCGCGACGACGGCCCCGGCGAGCGCGATCCCACCTCGAGCAGGAGGTCTCGGCACCTGCCTCCGGAACCGACACCCAACAATTGGTGCTGTGTCTCGGACTACCACCGAAACGGGCTGAATCTGGCTGCGTTACCGCATCATGCTGGTGTTGTCGCCAATGCTTCGAGGTCGGGTCCGACTGAACGAACACCCAGCCGGACTGGTTCAGCTGGTTGTGCCAGCCCCCGGGAGTTCGGCACCACGGTGACCGCGCAAGCGCGGTCACCGTCAGCAGTGTCGTGGCCTATCGCGCGGCTGGTAGGCGCGGTGGTGCGTTTCTGCGCAGCGCGATTGTGGTGCGTTGTTGTGGAAGTGCGCTCACACGGCGCTACCGAGTTCGTCGTCATGACCAGAAAATGGCCCGCCGGAGTGCCAGTCCACCGCGGTTGCAATCGCCAGCCCGTCCAACAGTCACCCAACAGTCCAGCGGCACGCGCCGACTGTTACCCAACAAACTCCTCGTTGCCCACTGAGCAGGTCGGCAATAGCCAACTGCGGACAGCGGAGAGCAGCCCGGCGCACGTGTTGTTCGGGCAACGCCCAGTCTGCTGACCCAACAGTCACCGGCGAGCCCATGTATTCGAGGGCGCTATCCGCCGGGATGTGCCTTGGTGAAGACCACCACGTCGACGTGGTAACTCGGGCGGCTGCCACCGTTCGGCCAGCCCCGTCGTGCCGTCTCGGCTTCGGCCTGGGTGGCGTAATACAGGAACTCGTCGCCGTGGCTGGGACCGGTGAC
>NZ_JBEXCY010000368.1:0-6037 GCF_040605515.1 Dactylosporangium sp. NPDC005572
AGCGCGGCTGCGGAGGGCGCCATGTCAGCCCACCGCGAGCACGACGAGCGTCATGTTGTGGTACCCGGTAATGCCGCGGAGCCGGGCGAACTCTCCCCAAGTGTAGAAGCCGGCGACGGGCGCGCCGCCCGACCGCTCGCGCATGTGCCCGACCGAGGCACTGGAGCGACCCTCGCCGAGCAGCTGACGGCGAGCAATGCAGTCGAAGGCGAGCAGCCCAAGTGGGCGTGGCTGGCCCACCGCGGCTACCGCCTCCCGGCAAGCGCCCCCGGCTGCGTCCAGCCCAGATTCGGCGTCGCCTTCCATCAGCCAGATCACCCCACCCTCAGGCACCTCACCCAAAGAGCGCAGCCAGGGCTCTCCGACAACAAAGCGGTCCGAACCGACATCGCGGATCTCCAGACCGCTACGGCGACGTATGCCGATAGGCCGAGTGCGAACGAAGGCCATGAACGCGTCCGGATCCGTGTAGGCATCCTCGGGCGCGCCCAACCGGTCCAGATACACGACGCGCGCCGCTTGGTGTTCCGCGTCATAGCCAGTGGCGCTCTCTCGGGTGCCCGCACCGCTGACCGATAGCCACAGCTCCGCCGGCGGTGCGACGCCGCTGCGATCACCTTCATTCAGGCGCAAGTTCAGACGAGGGTCCATCCCATACTCCCAGACGCGAAACCAATACTACGCCACACCCGACATACAGAATAAATCGGCAAGAATTGCAATTTGCCCAGATGGCAGCCGAACGAACCTTGAGCGATCCAGCATCGTCCAAATACCCGATTTCCCTCGATCGGCTGGGGCTGGTCATCCCTTGTAGGTGAAGTCATGACGGTCTCGGCGGGGTTACAGCTTTAAATCTGATCTGTTCGGTGATCACCGCCTCCACCGACGGTGGGATGGTGTTTGTTGCCGGCGGGTCGTCCGGTAGGCGCGGCGACGGTGGAGGAGATGCCCGTCGGCAGGGCGTTCCATGCAGGTCGGCCGGTTCACGGACCGTAGGTCGGCAGCAGCTCCTTCATGTTTCCTGGCCGCTTTTCTGCCGGCATCTTTGGAGACGCCCGCCATGACTACGCGTCCATCGAAAGCCGTGTTCCGTTCGGGCCGTCGCCGGCCTGGCTAGCTACCGGCTTGTGAGCACCGACTGATCCACCCGAGCAGGGACGACCTGCCGTCTGCCCGGTGCACCGCGTGCCGCCCAGGAGGTCTCATGTTTGCCCGTCCCGCGTCCAGGTCGGTCCTCCCCGGTCGCCGGGCGAAATTCGCCAACGCCATCGCCGCCACCAACGCCATAGTCGTCCTGGTGGCGATGCTGCTGGCCGCCTGCTCGTCAGGCAAGGGAAGCAACTCGGCCAAGGATGTCGTCCTGGTCCAGTCGATCAGGAGCCTGTCGAACCCCTACCACGCACAGTGGGTCAAGGGAGGCGAGCTGTACGCGGCGTCGATCGGTATGAAGGTCGAGGTTCTGGCCAATGAGGGGGACTCCCAGAAGCAGCTCTCGCAGATCAAGTCGCTGACCGCGTCCGGAAAGACCGTGGTCGCCAACATCGACCCGAACACCTCGTCGGATGCCGAAGCTCTGGTCCGCGCGGTCACCGACGCTGGCGGCTACGTCGTCACCCACTGGAACAAGCCGGATGACCTGCACCCGTGGGACGTCAGTGACCACTGGGTCGCCCACGTCACCTTCGACGGCCGGGTGGGTGGCTACAACATCGCGAAGGCGCTGTTCGCCGAGATGGGCGGCACCGGCGGCATTATCGCCCTGCAGGGGCTGCCGGACAACGTGGTGGCACGAGACCGGCTCAACGGCATGACGAAGGCCATGAACGAGACGCCGGGCATCACACTACTCGACCAGCAGACCGGTGAATGGGACCGGAACAAGGCGTTCCAGGTGACCCAGACGCTGCTGAACAAGCACGAGGGCAAGGTGAACGGCATCTGGGCGGCGAACGACAACATGGCGCTCGGCGCCCTGGAAGCGCTCAAGGCCGCAGGCCTGCAGGGGAAGGTCCCGGTCGTCGGGATCGACGCGGTGCCCGAGGCGCTCAAGAACATCCAGGCCGGCGACGTCGGGTACGTAGCGACCCAGTCGTCGGACGCCTACTGGCAGGGCAGCGCCGCCCTGGCGCTCGCCCGCCAGGCGGCCACCGGGCAGTACAACGTCGGCAATGCACCGCAGTCGGACCGGGAGTTCTACGGCGAGCAGTTCGCCATCAACAAGGACAATGTGGGTAGGTTCCTGACGCCTCCGACGGCGGCGGACCTGCAGGACGACTGGCAGACTCCTCTGGCTCGCAACCAGGGGCAGATCACCTACCAGGGCCGGTGGACGCCGACGACAGGTGTCCGGGCCACCCGGTCAAGCCCATGATTCGCGACCAACCACCTCGCGCCTCACGGTTCTTCGAGGAGACGTATGTGAGCGAGACGACTACGACACGGGCTGGAGCCTGACCTGCTCTGCGCACCGGACGGCCGGGCGTCGGGCAACCGGCGGCTGGTGAACCGGGTCCTCAGCGCAGGTCCGGTTCTGGCGCTCTTGGTGCTCGTTGTCGTCTTCAGTTCGTTGAGCGACCAGTTCCTGTCGGCCGGCAACTTCCGCAGCATTGCCGGCCAGTCCGCCATCCTGCTCGTGCTGGCCATCGGGCTCACTGTGGTGATCCTGCTCGGCAGCATCGACTTGTCGGTCGAGGGGGTGATGGCAACCTCCTCGATGGTGACCGTCCTGTTGGCCGCCAACGACCGGAACGGGATGGACCTCGGCTACGGCGCGGTCCTGGCGGGATTGGCGGTCGGCGCCCTCTTCGGCCTCGTCAACGGGCTGCTGCACACGCAGCTCCGGATCCCGTCGTTCATGGTGACGCTCGGCACCGGCGCGGTCGGCATCGGCATCGCGACGGTCCTGTTCGCCGGCCAGCCGCCGCGGCTGCTCGATGAGGGTCTGCGCGACTGGTCCGCGCAGCGGTGGCTGGGGGTCTCGCGGCTCGTTTTCGTCGCCGCCGCCGTCCTAATCGCCGGGTACGTCATCCAGCGCTACAGTCGGATCGGCCGCTACGCGTACGTCATCGGGGACGACGAGGTCATCGCGCGCCTGTCGGGTCTGTCGATCAACCGCTACAAGGTGTGGGCTTTCATTCTGTCCGGGACGACGGCCGGACTGGCGGGGGCCATGGCCGCGAGCCAGGTCGGTGTCGGGGACGTTCAAATCGGGTCGGGGCAGGTCTTCGCCGGAATCACCGCTGTCGTGGTCGGCGGAACCCTGTTGTCCGGGGGGCGCGGTGGCGTCCTGCATACCCTCGTCGGCGCGCTCATCATGACGGTCTTGACGAACGGGCTGATCTTGGTCGGCGTCAACCCTTACCTGCAACGTTCGTTCCAGGGAGTCGTCATCATCATCGCGATCGCTGCCACGGCGTGGAACCAGCGCCACCGGATCAGGGTGATCAAATGAATGAGTCAGTCCTGCAGCTGCGCGGAATCAGCAAGCGGTTCCCCGCCGTCGTGGCGCTGGACCACGTCAGCATGCGCATCGACGAGCACGAGGTCGTCGGGCTGGTCGGCGAGAACGGTGCCGGCAAGTCGACGCTGTTGAAGATCCTTGCGGGGGTGTACCAGCCGGACTCCGGCGAGATCGCACTGCGAGGTCGTCCGCGACGCATCCGAAGCCCGCGCGACGCCGCGCGGGCCGGCATCGGCACGGTCCACCAGGAACAGTCGCTGGTGGCATCAGCCACCGTCGCGGAGAACATCCTGCTCGGCGCCGAGGGCGACGCAGTGCGGCTGGGTCTCTACCGGTGGAAGGAGCTGAACCGTCGTGCTCAGGTTCAGCTGGACAAGCTCGGCCTGGCCGTGCGTCCCACCGACAAGGTTCTCAAGCTGAGCTACGCGCAGCGGCAGATGGTCGAGATCGCCAAGGCCCTACACGTCGAGCAGCGGAGCGACAACGCGCCAGTGATCGTCCTGGACGAACCCACATCGGTGTTGGAGGGCCACGACCTGGAGACGCTCTTCCAGCAGATCGAGCGGCTCCGCCAGATCGCCTCGGTCATCTTCGTGTCGCACCGCCTGAACGAGATCCTGCGGGTCTCGGACCGCGTCTACGTCCTGAAGGACGGCGCCTGCGTCGCGGAGCGGACGCGCGCCGACATGCGGATCGACGAGCTGTACCAGTTGATGGTTGGCCGTGAGACGAGCGGGGAGTACTACCGCGAGAACGAGCAGCGGACAGTCGCCGACGCCCGGGAGCTGCTGGTGCTCCGCGGCCTGGGAAAGCGGGGGGCGTACCGCGACGTGTCCCTGACGCTGCGCGAGGGCGAGGTTCTCGGGCTGGCCGGCGTGATCGGGTCGGGGCGGGAGGAGCTGTGCCGCACGCTATTCGGAGCCGAGCACCACGACCGCGGCGAACTGATCCTTGACGGTCGGCGCCGTAGCTTCAGCTCGCCTGCGGCCGCGGTTCGGGCCGGCATCGGTTACGTCCCCGCCGAGCGCCGTTTGGAAGGGGTCGCGACGGGCATGTCCGTGGCGGAGAACATCCTCCTGGCGGACCGCTCATCGGCGTCCATCGGGCCGATCGCCGTACCCAGCTGGCGCAAGAGAGTCGTGGCGGACTGGATCGACCGGCTACACATCCGTACGCCGAGCCCGACCACCGACGTGAGCAAACTCAGCGGAGGCAACCAGCAGAAGGTGGTATTAGCCAAGTGGCTCAGCTCCGCACGTCTCAAGCTCCTCGTCCTCGACCACCCAACCCGCGGGCTGGACGTGGCGGCCAAGGAGGACGTGTACCGGTTCATCCGCCAGATGTGCAGTAGGGGCCTGGGCATCGTGCTCCTCGCAGACACCACTGAGGAGACGATCGCCCTGAGCCACAGCCTCGTGGTGATGAAGGACGGCGCGCTGACCGCTCGCTTCGACGCGACGCCCGGCAGCAAGCCGACCGAGGTCGAGCTCGTCGAGCGGATGGTGTGACGACGATGAGCATTCTGCGGATGCCCTCGCCCAGCCGCGAGTCAGTGCGGGAGCGGCTGCTGGCGGCGATGCCACTCGCGGTGCTCGTGGTGCTGGTGCTGGTGGTCAGGAGCCGCCAGCCCTCCTTCCTGTCCGTCCCCAGCCTGCGGGTGCTGTTGGAGAGCGCGGCGCCCATCATGCTGCTCGCCCTTGGACAGATGTTCGTGATCCTCATCGGCGGGATCGACCTGTCGATCGCCGTGCTGGCGTCGTTCGGTACGGTCCTGCTCGCGAAGTGGTTGCCCGGCATGGGTGTCCTGGGCGTACTCGCCATGCTGGTCACCCTGTCGATGGCCGGAGCGCTCAACGGGTTCATCAGCGCCTACCTCCAGGTGCCCTCCTTCATCGTGACCCTCGGTGCGATGGGTCTGTGGTCCGGGGTGGCGTTGACCGTCTCCGGCGCATCGACCCTGCCGTTGCGCGAGGGCTACGACGCCATCGGATGGCTGAAGGACCTACGTTTCGTCGAGATCCCCGCCAGCGGGGTCCTGGCCCTGGTCGTGGTGCTCGTCACGGCGGTGCTGATGCGCACGTTGTCCGCCGGACGGGCATTGCACGCCATGGGACTGGCTGAACGGGCCGTCCTCATGTCCGGTGGACGGACCCTCCGCCTGCGAGTGCTTGCGTTCACGTTGTCCGGGCTGTGCGCCGGGCTGGCGGCCGTGGTCCTCGGGGCCACCCAATTCAGCGGCGCACCCACCCTCGCCAACGCTCTGCTGCTGCCTGCCATCGCGGCGGTGGTCGTCGGCGGCTCGGCCATCACCGGCGGCGTCGGCGGACCGGTGCGCACCCTGATCGGAACCCTGGTCATCGGAGTCCTGCGCGTCGGGCTGAACATCAGCGGAGTCGACCCGGCCTACGAACAGGTGGTGTACGGCGTCGTGATCATCGCCGCGGTTGCCCTGACGCTCGACCGCTCCCGCATGAAAGTCGTGAAATGACCCTTGTCGTCGACAGTATTGTGTGTGGGGGTGCGGACGGCTGCGCCTGCGGGGGTGCGGCCGCCGGGCCGTTCGAGGTTGAGTTG
>NZ_JBEXCY010000369.1:0-5912 GCF_040605515.1 Dactylosporangium sp. NPDC005572
CATTTAACAACAAAAACACGAAAAACAATTTATAGACGTTTTTTTTTTTTTTTTTCGGGTTTGCTCTTCCTTTGGGGGGCGGGGGGGGGCGGCCCCGGCGGGGGGGGGGGGCCGGCGGCCGCGCGCAGGAGCACGGGATCAGTGACCGCGGCGGCCAGGGCGTTCCAGAAACGCGCTGGCGGGAAGACCGCCGCCCGCTCGGCGGCGGCCGCGTGGTACAGGGCGCCGGCAAGCCGGTAGGTACGTTCGGCGGCACCTGTGGGGGCGTCCGTCGCAATGAGCAGCCCGGCGCTGACCGCATAGGCGATGGCGTCGCGTGCCGTGTCGCGATCGTCTACGACCTGCCTCAGTAGCGCGGCCGGGATCCGCGGCGGGCAGCCGAACCGGCGGGCGTCAATGGCGGTGTCGAGAACGTCTCGCACGTCCGGCGGCGCGTGCCGGTACCGGCGCAGCAGGTCCAACACGCCGGCCAGGGCTTGCGCGACCTGGCCCTGGTCGGCGCCCGCCGCCTCCCGCAGGACCGCGTCGCGGCCGGTCCGTGCCTCGGCCACCTGACTGGCGGTGAAGGCATCCGGCACCACGACGTCGTTGCCCCGCAGCAGCGACCGTGCGGCGGCGTGCGGATCAGGTTCTCCCGGCAACAGCCAGGCGGTGAGCTGGAACCAGTCCTCGGGCCATATCAGGAGCACCACCAGGACCGGGCCACGGCCGGGATCATCGACGCGCGCACGGACGGCATCGACCAGCATCGGCCCGACGTCCGGCTGGAGGAGCGCCGTCGCGTCGGTGAGCCACACGACCGTGTACGGCTCGGCGGCGAGCAGTTCCTCGGCCGGGTCACCGTCGGTTCGCCAGATGCGCCAGACATCGGGCAGTGTCCGGACGGCCTCCCACGCCGTGCGAGCCCGGCCCGAGCCCGCCGGGCCGACGAGGGCCATGATCCGGCTGCTGCCGGACCTGGCCTGCTGGACGATGCCGGCTGCCCGGTCGTCGTGCGGTCGGCGCAGGTATTTCGGCAGACGGGCCGTGCCACCCGCCTGATGGACGCCGAGCGCGAATGGATCGGCCGCGCTGACCGGTACGCCGGGCCGCCGGCCGCGCAGGGTCCGGCTGGCTACGTGCGCGGCCCGCCACGCGGCGCGCAACTGCTCGCCAACCGCGCCCGGGTTCCGGCCGGCGATGCGAGCCAGCGCCGCGCCCACGACGACAGCGTGTTCCTCACTGGGCAGCCCGGAGTCGACCCGCAGCATGGCACCGACGGTGGTGCGGGCCGGCCCGCGACCTGCGGCGCTGCGGGCGTCCTCCGCTACGGCGGTCAACGACGGCCGTCCCGCGGCGAGGTACAACTCGTGCAGCAGATCCTTGAACTTCCGGACCGACCCACTCGCGCACGGCCGTCCGTCTGAGGTGATCGCCGCAGCACAGGGGGTAACGAGTTTCGTTTCGGTCATGTCGGATCGCCGGTACATCGCGCGGCCGCGGTGAGCAGCGAGGCGATCTCGGGTTGGGCGAGGCGGTAGACGACGGCGTGGCCGGCCGGGACACGGTCGACCAATCTGGCCTGGCGCAGGATCCGCAGGTGCTGCGATGCGAGAGGCTGCGAGGCTCCGGTCAGCGCGACGATCTCATGGACGTGCAGCCGGTGGTGGGCGACGAGCAGTTCCACGATGGCCAGCCGCAGCGGCGCTGCGAGGGTGCGGAAGATCGCACTGACGTGCTGGTGGTGCTCAGCGTACGGCGTCGGCATCGGCGCTCCTCGGGACCGGATCGGCGTAGACGATACGCGTTTTCATTTCGCACAACGAGACGTTGCATGGCAATGTGCGCATGCCATGCGGTCGTTGTTCGGCGGTCGCCTCAGGAATTGCGGAGGTCGGGCAGGACCTCGCGGCCGAGGCGGTCGATGTTGGTGAGGGTGCGCCGGGGGTCGCCGCCGCCCTCGACCATGAGCAGCAGCCGGCGCACGCCGGTGACCGCGAGTGTGGCCCGCAGCCGCTGGACGCAGCGCGCCGGTGGTCCGACCGGGTGGGTGGCGAGGAGGTGTTCCAGGTAGTCGCCCGGGTCGCGGCGCGGCGATGAGGAGCCGTCCAGGCGCACCGACGCGCGGGCGGCGGCCAGCCACGCCGGCATCGTGCGGCGCAGCACGGCCTCGGCGTCCTCGACTGTGTCGGCGACGAAGGCCAGATGCGCCGACGCGTGCCCTGTGGCCGGGACGCCGTCGGCGGCCCCGGCGTGGTGCTGCACCATGGCGGCCTTCGCCGCGTCGTCGTCGTGCATACCGAGCAGCAGGGGCAGGCCGCGGGCCGAGGCCAGCTGCACCGTGGGCGGTCCGGTGGCCGCCACCCACACCGGCGTGCGACGCTGGGCGACCGGCATCATCGCGACCTCGCGGAACGGGAACCGCTGCCCGTCGCCGCGCAGGGTGTGCGCACCGGAGAGCCCGGCCAGGAGCAGGTCGAGCGCGGCAGCGAAACCATCGTGGCCGTAGCGGTCTAGGCCGGTGCCGAAGACCTCGAGGTCGACCCAGGGGCCGCCGCGGGCGACCCCGAGGTCGAAGCGTCCGCCGGACACCGCGCCGAGCAGCGCGGCCTCCTCGGCGAGGGCGACCGGATGCCGGGTGGACAGCACGGCCGCCGCTGTGCCCAGGCGCAGCCGGGCCGTGCGGCCGAGCAGATGTGCGGCCAGGGCCACCGCCGAGGGACATACCCCGTAGGTGCTGAAGTGGTGTTCGGCGAGCCAGACGCCGTCGAAGCCGGCCCGTTCGGCGGCGATGGCGTAGTCGGCCGCGGCGCGCAGGGTTCCGGCGGGTGTGGCGCCGGGGAACAGACCGGCCACCAGGAACAGGTCGACTCGCAACGGCGGGACGGCTGTGGCCGCCCCACCGTTGCGATCCGGTTCAGCAGTCACGGAGCTCCGGAGACTGGTTGAGCAGTTGCCCACGCGGCGAGACGAACGCGCGGTGGCGCTCGCCGCCGACGGCGGACGGCGCGAACGCCGCCACCCGGTGGCAGTTCTGGAACGCGAGCGTCACCCCGAAGTGCCGCTCCAGCCCGCCGCGGATGGCGTCGCTGGCCAGCGCCCGCAGCAGCTGGCCCCGCTCGGCCTCGCTCGGTGGCGGCACGCTGTGCTCGGCGTACTCGTCGCCACCGGCCCGCAGGTCGGCGGCGACACCGCTGATGACGGTCCACGCGTACGGCAGCGAATCGCGGACACAGGCGATGAACTCGGTGTCGTCGACCGGACCCGCCTCGGCCCGTTCCAGCAGCGCGGTCGGTACATCCAGGGACATGTGCTCCTCCTTGGGTTGCGGTGCTCAGCGCGCGGCGGTCGCCGCCGCCAGCGTGAATCCGGGTTCGATCTGTGCGGTGAGATCCGCGCCGGTGCGAGCGTTGCCCCAGGCGAGCGCGTTGCGGACGTGGAAGTCGGCCGCCTGCTCGGCGTACCGGGTCCAGTCCTTTTCGCACCCGTCGAGCGCGGACCGCAGGTCGGCCAGGGCGCGGGCGTTGCCGGGCTCGAGCTCGGCGATCGGCAGGAACCGGCCGCGTTCGGCCGCCTTGACGAAGCTGGACCGGGTGAACCAGCACAGCAGGTCGTCACCGACCTCCGCGCGTAGGAAGGCCACGTCCTCGGCGTCCTCGACCTTGTTGCCGACGACGAGCACTCGCACGCCGTGCTCACGGGCGTAGCCGACGTACTGCCGGTACACCCCGACACTGCGCACCGTCGGCTCGCACACCAGGAAGGTGAGATCGAACCGGGTGAACAGCCCGGACGCGAACGAGTCCGCACCAGCGGTCATGTCCACCACCGCGTACTCGCCGGGCCCGTCGACCATGTGGTTGAGCAGCAGCTCCACCGCGCCGACCTTCGAGTGATAGCAGGCCACCCCGAGATCGTCGGCGGCGAACGGGCCGGTCAAGGCCAGCCGCACTCCACCGATCGTGCGTACGAGCCGCTCGAAAAGGGGATTCGCCTCGTCCACCCGCACCGGCCGCGATCCGGTTCCCGGCGGCGTCGTCTTCAGCATCGTCCCGGCCGAGACGATCCGCGGGTTGTCGCCGCGCAGGTACTCCTTGATCGCATCCATGTGATCCCCGAGGGCGGGCAGCAGCGCCGCCTCCTGCGGATCGGCGCCCAGCGCGCCCGCCAGATGCTGGTTGATGTCGGCGTCGAAGGCCAGGACACGCGACGCGTCCCGGATCGCGAGAAATCGGCAGAACAGGGCGGCAAGCGTGGTCTTGCCACTCCCACCCTTACCGACGAAGGCAGCTTTCACACCTTGTTGGTATCGGTTTCCATTTGGTACGTCAAGCGGAACACGCGAACGGCATCTGCTTTTGGCCTCTCGCCAGTCTGTCTATGCGCATCGTCGCATGAGTTGCTCACGGGATAATGGATCTCATTTTCCCCGGCCGCAACATGGGCCACCCACGGGACCAGCCCCGTGGCGCCGGCGACGGGGCGGGCGCTCACCTTGGCCGCCCGGATCTCGCTAACCGTCCGGCAGGCGTTCGGGCCTCTGGCGACGCAGCGTTGTGCCGAGGGCGACCGCTGCGAATGGGGCGCCCCACGCGCCGGCGATGAAAATCCCGCGCCAACCCTCGTTGCGACCCGTCGCGTCCTGACTCGGCGATGAGCGGTACGGCCGCCTGCGCGATGGTCTCGCGCTCGACCTTCGCATCACGCGGCGCCATCGTAAACGTGCCCGCGCCGCAGCACGAAGTCGTCAATGCCGAGGACGGTGATCTCGCCGGCAGTCGCCTCGGGCAGCGCCTGGAGGGGACCGAGTAAGGTGTCGCGACCGACCGGCATCCCCAGCCGAGCGGCAAGGCGGGCGGCTGGCCAGCGAGCGCTACCGCGACGGCGGCCAGCGCAGCCCGCAGCGATGGGCCGTTGGCCGGGCACAGGCTGGTGAACTGCTCGACCTCGACCCGAAGGCCGTCCGGGCCCGCGAGCGGAACGGGCGGCCTCGCACTGGTGGTCTATCGTGGCTCAAACACCCAGAAGGTCGACGAAGACGGCCGGGGGTACGGCGAGAGCAGCCAGGACGAGGACACCCAGCGCCTTCCGCCCCTGTACACAGCACGATGCACCTTCGTGGTCCGGCCGCCCCGCGACCGGCCCAACACATGATCGTCCGGCTCGATATCGACCCCACCCGGCGGCTGCCTCTGCCCGGCACCGTCACGGCGAGCACCGGCCGCATGCTGATGCGCCCGCACGCTGATCGAGTCGACACCGACGTCCCACCGAACTCGACCGGCAGTGTCAGCTCGAACACCGCATCGGCACGCGACGTCTGACAAGCGTAGAACTCTTGCCGGAACCGTCGCAGCTCCCCGAACGCCGCCCCACGAACCGGATCATGCACCCTGACCACCAGGCAGCTCTTGGTTGTTGATCTCTTCCCTGGACAGGAAAATGATCAACCAGGAGCTGTCGTCACGATTGCCCGGGGCCATCGGCCAGCCCGTCGACGTTAAAGATCAAGTTAGCCGAACGTCGCACGTTCGTTCTGATAGAGACCAGCTGCAAGGTCGGACAGCGAGCCAGCCGGGCTGCTTGAGCACTCCTCGGTAAGCGCCCATGCGAACTGATCGGCCATGGCTCTCCCCGGTGCGTTGAGGCCATCGACCTGGCGTAGGGCTGTGAGGATCTCGCGTGCCTGCGTCCGCTTGTTGGTGCTGCCCCTTGCTAGCCATTCCACGCAGGTCGTGGCGCGTTCGGGCGGCCTTTGTCTGCCCCCTTCGGAGCGGGTCGAGATGGAGCCGACCACCGCGCAGAGCGAGGTCGTGACTGCGACGCCGGCCAGCAGGCTTCGCAGACCTGATGGCACCTTACAAGTCCTAACAGAATCATCATTTGATGAGTCGGCGGTAGCAGATGATGGAGCAGGCCAGGCTCATGAACGC
>NZ_JBEXCY010000370.1:0-5907 GCF_040605515.1 Dactylosporangium sp. NPDC005572
GGGCCCGGGGTGCGCGGCACCGCCGACACCGGCGGCTGCACCGGCGGGCGCTGCGGCACGACCTGCGGCCGCGGCGTGAACTGCTGCGGCGTGCCCGACGCGCGGACCGGGGCGGCCGCAACGCCGATGCACAGGGCACCCTCGACGACGACCGTCTCCGGCTGCTCCAGCGTCGTGGGCGCCACCCCCAGCTCGGTGTGGATCAGGTGCGCCGCCAGCGGGATGCGCGACGAGCCGCCGACCAGGAAGATCCCGACGAGGTCCTTCGGGGACAGCCGCGCCGACTCGATCGCCCGGGACAGGCACTGCACGGTGCGCTCCAGGTAGGGCCGGACGAGGGTCTCCAGCTCCTCCCGGGTCAGGTGCGCGTCGATCTCCATCGACGGCAGGTGGATGTCGGTCGACGCGGTCCGCGACAGCATCTCCTTGGCGCCGCGGACGTCCTCGTAGAGCATCCGCCGCAGCCGCCGGTCCGACGCGTCGGTCGGGTTCGACAGCGCCGCCCACTTCTCCTGGTGGCTCGTCGAGTACGTCTTGCCGAGGTGCTCCACGATCGCGTGGTCGAAGTCGAGGCCGCCGACGTCGGGCAGGCCGTCCTCGGCGAGGACCTCGAACCCCGACTGGGTCCGGCGGACCACCGTCGCGTCGAACGTGCCGCCGCCCAGGTCGTAGATGGCCAGGCTGCGGCCCACCGGAACGGCGGAGCCGAGCACGGCCGTGAAGTACGACGCGGCGCCGACCGGCTCCGCGATCAGCCGCGGGTGGCCCAGGCCGGAGATGCGCGACGCCTCGGTGAGCAACGACCGGCGCCGCTCACCCCAGCGGGCCGGGTGGGTGATGCGCACCTCCTCCGGCGCCCCGCCGAGCTGCCGCCGGGCCTCGGTGTTGACCTGCGACAACACGTGCGCGAAGAGGCGCGGCACCGGCATCGAATGGTCGCCGATGAACACCTCGCCGTCGTCGATGCGCCGCTTCGGGTTGGGCTCGAAACGGGCCGGGTCGAGCCGCGCGTTGCGCTCGGCGTCCCGGCCGACGAGGACCTTCCCGTCGGTGTTGAAATACAAGGAAGAGGGCAGCAAGGGAGAACCGTCGAACAACAACGGCCGCATCCGCGCGTCCTGGCGGATCATTGCGACCGTGTTCGACGTGCCGAAGTCGATGCCGAGCACGCGCATGTGCGTCACCCTACCTTTGCCGTTCCACGCTTTGCGTCGGCCGTCAAGCCTGCCGTAACCCGCTGTTGCCCCAACTTGCCGGAAGATCACTGCATACTGGCCGACGTGAGGCACGATGTCCCCTACCTCGACCAGGCAGGACCGCTGGGCTTCGCCCACCGTGGCGGTGCGGCGGCCGGTGACGAGAACACGACAGCGGCGTTCGCCCGTGCGGTCGAACTCGGCTACCGGTACATCGAGACGGACACGCACGCCACCGCCGACGGGGTCGCGGTCGTGTTCCACGATGACACGCTCGAGCGGCTCCTGGGGCGTCCGGGTCGGATGATCGACTTACGGTGGGCGGACCTGGCGAGCGAACGGGTCGGCGGGGCCGCCGCGATACCGCGGCTGGAGGAGGTCCTGGAGGCCTGGCCGCAGGTCCGGTTCAACATCGACGCCAAGACCGACGCCGCCGCCGGGCCCACCGTCGACGTGGTGCGCCGCGCCGGCGCCGAGGACCGGGTGCTGCTCGCGTCGTTCTCCTCCGCCCGGCTGGCCCGGATGCGGCGCGACGCCGGTCCGCGGGTCGCGACGTCGCTGGGGATGAGCGAGGTCGCGAAGCTCTGGCTGGCGGCGAAGGCCGGGCGGGCGCTGCGGCTGCCCGACAGTGTCGTGGCGATCCAGATCCCGCCGCGGTACGGCCGGCTCGCCGTCGCCACCCCGAAGTTCGTCGGCTACGCCCACCGGCTGGGGCTGCACGTGCACCTGTGGACGATCGACGACGCCGCGCAGATCGAGCACTTCCTCGACCTCGGTGTTGATGGCATCATGACCGATCACATCGAGGTGTTGCGCGACGTGTACGTGCGGCGCGGCATCTGGACCTGACCCCCGCCGTCCCTGGAAGAGGCCGCCGTGTCCACTGTGGAGGAAGCGCAGCTCAGCACCCGCCGGGAGAGGGTCGGCTGGTACTTCTACGACTGGGCGAACTCGGCGTTCTCGACGACGGTCGTGACCGTCTTCCTCGGCCCGTACCTGACGTCGATCGCCGAGAAGGCCGCCGGCTGCGACGGCGACGCCTGCGACGACGCGGTCATCCGGCCGCTCGGTATCGAGATCGCGCCCGGCGCCCTGTTCCCGTACTCGGTGTCGCTGTCGGTGTTCCTCACCGTGTTCGTGCTGCCCGTCGTCGGGGCGATCGCCGACCGTTCACCCCGCAAGAAGGAACTGCTGGCGCTGTTCGCCTACATCGGGGCGGCGGCGACGGCGGCGATGCTGTTCCTGACCGGCGACCGGTACCTGCTCGGCGCCGGCCTGTTCCTGGTGGCCAACATCGCGTTCGGCGCGTCCGTCGTGGTGTACAACTCGTTCCTGCCGCAGCTGGCGGACGAGGAGGACCGCGACCGGGTGTCCAGCTTCGGGTGGGCGTTCGGGTACCTCGGCGGTGGCCTGCTGCTGCTCGTCAACGTCGTCGCCGTGCTCATGAAGGACCAGCTGGGGCTGACGACCGGGGACGTCGCGCGGTACAGCATCGTCTCGGCCGGCCTGTGGTGGGCCGGGTTCACGACGATCCCGCTGCTGCGGCTGCGCAACCGGCCCGTCGTCGTGGACCCCACGATCGGCGCCGGCACCGGGTCGGTGCTCACCGACGGGTTCCGGCAGCTGTGGCACACGCTGAAGAGCCTCAAGGCGTTCCCGCTGACGCTGTTCTTCCTCGTCGCGTACCTCGTGTACAACGACGGCATCCAGACCGTGATCGCCCTGGCCAGCCAGTACGGCACCAAGGAGCTCGGGCTGTCCGACGACGTGCTGGTCCCGACGATCCTCATGGTGCAGTTCCTGGCGTTCGCCGGGGCGCTGCTGCTGGGCTGGATGGCCAAGCGGATCGGGGCGTGGAAGACGCTGCTGACCAGCCTCGTGCTGTGGACCGTGATCATCCTCATCGCGTACTTCCTGCCCGTCGGGCAAGCGGTGCCGTTCGTCGCGCTCGGCGGCGGCATCGGCCTGGTCCTCGGCGGCAGCCAGGCCCTGTCCCGGTCGCTGTTCTCGCAGCTCATCCCGAAGGGCAAGGAGGGCGAGTACTTCGGGCTGTACGAGATCTCCGACAAGGGCACCAGCTGGCTCGGGCCGCTGCTGTTCGGGCTGGCCTACGACACCACCCGCAGCTACCGGGTCGCGATCATCTCGCTGCTGGTGTTCTTCGTCGTCGGGTTCTTCGCGCTGCTGGCGGTGCCGATCCGCAGGGCGATCGAGCAGGCCGGCAACACCCCGCCCGCCAAGCTCTAGCGCTGCGGCAGGGCCAGCTCGGCGACGACGGCGCGGTGGTCGCTGCCCGGCACCGGCCGGACGGCGACCTCCCGCACCCCGATGCGCCGGTCGACGAGGACGTGGTCGAGCGTCACCGCGAACAGCCGCAGCAGGCCCGGCACGAGGGCGTACGGCCAGGTCGGGACCAGGCCACGGCCGCGTTCGGCGGCGGCGTCGCGGTAGCCGCCGCGGCGCAGCAACCTGCGCAGCGGCGCGTGGTCGAGGGTGGCGTTGAAGTCGCCGAGCAGCACCCGCAGCGGGCCGTCACCCGCGCCGGGCTGGTCGGCGAGGTCCCGGGCCCAGCAGGAGGTCTTCCCGCCGGGGTGCGGGGCGCAGGGGTGCGCCGACTCGACGACGAGGGGGCCGGCGCCCGGCACCAGGACCGTCGCCCGGACCTGCTGGATGCCGCTCGGGCAGACCCGCACCATCGGCTCGCCGTCGAGCGGGTGGCGGCTGAACACGGCCGTGCCCCGGCCGCGGGGTGCCGGGTGCAGGGCCCGGAACGGCAGCAGCCCGTCGGCGCCGGCCCGGTCGAACGCCTCCAGGTCGGACGTGTTCGCCTCCTGCAGGGCCAGGACGTCGACGTCGTCGGTCTTGGCCAGCTGGAGCAGGGCCGCCATGTCGCCGCGCTCCCACAGCACGTTCGCGGTCATCACCCGCAGCCGCTGCCCACCGGGGCCCGCGGCCCGCTTCGGTACCACCCGCGGGATCACCACCGCGGTCAGCGCCAGCCCGGCCGCGCCCGTCACGAGCGCCGCCGGGATGCTGGTGAACGCGGCCGCCACGGCGGCGACCAGGGCACCACCGGCCACATAGGGCGTGAACGCCATCAGCTGTACCAGCGGCGTGCCCCGCTCGATCCCGGACACCCGCACGACCGTGAACGCCGCGACCAGGACCGCCACCACCCACCACACCACCGTCATGGTCGAAAAGCTACCCGCCGCTTCTCGTGAGAGCGCTCTCGCGCGTATCGTTCCGGAGCGTGAACAGGTCAAAGCCGACCATCGAGGACGTTGCTCGGGTCGCCGGCGTGTCCCGGGCAACCGTGTCCCGGGTGATCAACAACGTGCCGGGCGCGTCCGAGCCGCTGCGGGCCCGGGTGCACGAGGCCGTCTCGGCGCTGGGCTACCTGCCCAACCAGACCGCGAGGGCCCTCGCCTCCGGCCGGCCCCGCGCCATCGACCTCGTCGCGGTCAAGGTCACCGCCGAGAGCGGCTGGCTCGGCACCGACCCCTACTACAGCCGCGTCCTGGCCGGCGTCCTCTCCGTGCTGGAGGGCCAGGACGTCCACCTGCGGATGCACGCCGTCGGGTCGGGCGAGGCGATCGACGCGATCGCCGCCGACGCCACCGTCGGCGCCGTGCTCACCAACCTCCCGCCCGACCACGCCGCCCGGTTCCACCGCCACTGCCGGCGGGCCGTATCACTGGTCGCGACCGCCGCCGCGGTCCCGGCCGTCGAGGCCGACAACCTCGGCGGCGCCCAGGCCGCCGTCGAGCACCTGCACCGCCTCGGCCGCCGCCGCATCGCCGCGATCCACGGGCCGGCCACCACCACCTGCGCCGCCGACCGCCGCGCCGGCTACGAGCGGGCCGTGCGCGCCCTCGGCCTGCCCGACCTCGGCGTGCCCGGCGGCGAGTTCCTCCGCGAGGACGGCCACGCCGCCGCCCGCCGCCTCCTCGACCGGCACCCCGACGTCGACGCCGTGTTCGTGGCCTGCGACGTGATGGCCGCCGGCGCCGTCCAGGCGTTCACCGCCTCCGGCCGGCGCGTCCCGGAGGACGTCAGCGTCGTCGGCTTCGACGACAGCCTCGCCGCCGCCTGCTCGAACCCGCCGCTGACCACCATGCGGGTACCGGTGGAGGAGATGGCCGCCACCGCGACCCGGCTCCTGCTCGACGGCACCCTCCCGGTCGGCTACCGCGAACGGTTCCCCGTCTCGCTCGTGCAGCGCAGCTCGTGACGGCCGCCGCCGCCCGGGCGACCTACGTGGTGTTCGCCGCCTGCGGGTTCCTGCTGGCCAGTTGGGTCGCCAGGATCCCGCAGCTGCGCGAACACCTGCACCTGACCCCCGCCGGGCTCGGCTGGGTCCTGCTCGGCGCCGCCGCCGGGTCGCTGCTGTCCCGGCCACTGTCCGGGCCGATCCTCGCCCGGTACGGCCAGCGGCGCACCGTCGCCGCCACCGGCGCCCTCGCCGGCGCCGGGCTGCTCGTCACCGGCCTCGGCGACGTGACCGGGCTGTGGGTCCTCGTCGCGGGGCTGCTCGCGATCGGGTTCACCGTCTCCGTGTGGGACGTCGCGATGAACGTGCAGGGCGCCGAGGTCGAACGGCGGCTCGGCCGCACGGTCATGCCCCGCTTCCACGCCGCGTTCGCCGCCGGCACCGTCGCCGGAGCCGGGCTCGCCGCCGGCCTCGTCGCGCTGCACGTGCCGGTCGCCG
>NZ_JBEXCY010000371.1:0-5812 GCF_040605515.1 Dactylosporangium sp. NPDC005572
ATTAACCCCCCAAACCCGAAAAAACATATAACTCGGGGTGTTATTGTTTTTAAGCGGTGGCCCCGCCCCACCCGCGGGGGCCGCCGCCCGGGCGGCGGAGTCGGCGGCGGCCGCGCAGCGCGCGTGGGCGGCGACGCCGCACCCCGAACGGGCCGCGGTCCTGCGCCGCGCCGGGGCGCTGTTCGCCGCCCATGCCGACGAGATCGCCTGGTGGAACATCCGCGAGGTGGGCGCGATCCCCGGGATGGCCGGCTTCGCAGTACACACGGCGGAGCAGGAATGCTATGAGGCGGCCGGCCTGCCGAGCCGCCCCTATGGCGAGCTGCTGCCGAGCGAGCAGCCACGGCTGTCGATGGCCCGCCGCGGCCCGGCCGGCGTCGTCGGCGTCATCGCGCCGTTCAACGTGCCGATCATCCTCGGCATCCGCTCGGTCGCGCCGGCCCTGGCGCTGGGCAACGCCGTCATCCTCAAGCCCGACCCGCGCACCGCGGTCACCGGCGGCGTCACCATCGCCCGCGTCTTCGAGGAGGCCGGCCTGCCGCCGGGCGTGCTGCAGGTCCTCCCCGGCGGCGCCGACGTCGGCGAGGCGATCGTCACCCACCCCCTGGTCCGGGTCGTCTCGTTCACCGGCTCGACCGCCGCCGGCCGCCGCGTCGGCGAGCTTGCCGGCCGCCACCTCAAGCGGGCCCACCTCGAACTGGGCGGCAACTCGGCCCTGATCGTCCTCGACGACGCCGACCTCGACGCGGCCGTCGGCCTGGCCGCGTGGGGCAGCTTCTTCCACCAGGGCCAGATCTGCATGACCACCGGCCGCCACCTGGTGCACGAACGGCTCTACGACGACTTCGTCGAACGCCTGGCCGCGAAGGCCTCCCACCTGCCGGTCGGTGACCCGGCCCGGGACCAGGTCGCGCTCGGCCCGGTCATCGACGAGGGGCAGCGCGACAAGATCCACGACCTGGTCACCGCGAGCGCGGCGTCCGGCGCCCGCGTGGCCGCCGGTGGTTCGTACGACCGCCTCTTCTACCCGGCGACGGTGATCGCGAACGCCGGCCCGGACACCCCGGCGTTCGCCCAGGAGATCTTCGGCCCGGTCGCCCCGGTGGCCCGCTTCACCGACGCCGAGGAGGCGGCCGAGCTGGCCGCCGCGAGCGAGTACGGCCTGTCGCTGGGCATCGTCACCCGCGACGTGATGCGGGGCCTCGCGTTGGCCGACCGCCTCCCGACGGGCATCGTCCACATCAACGACCAGACGGTGAACGACGAGGCCAACGCCCCGTTCGGCGGCGTGGGAGCCTCCGGCACGGGCGCCCGCTTCGGCGGCGCCGCGGCGAACATCGAGGCCTTCACGGAGACCCGCTGGGTCACCGTCCGCGGCGACGCCGCCCGCTATCCGTTCTAGGCTCACGGCATGAGGTTCGACCAGCACACACTCGTCCTGCTGGTGCGGCCACCGGACGCGCCGGAGCTGAGCCCGGCCGAGGCCGACGCCCTGCAGGACGCCCACCTGGCGTTCCGCGCCGACCTGCGCGACCAGGGCTACCTGGTCGGCGGCGGCCCGCTGGTGGACCAGGACGACGAGACCCTGCGCGGCATCTCGGTGATGTCGGTCGACCCGGCGCGGGCCCGCGAGCTGTGCAGCGCGGACCCCGCCGTGCGGGCCGGCCGGCTCGCGGTCCAGGTGATGACCTGGATGGTCCCGGCCGGCAACATCCACTTCGAGCCCGTGCCCGCCCCGCGTTCGATGGCGGAGGCGTCCGCCGACGACTGACAGTGAGCCGGTCGGCCGGCCGGCTCAGGTGTCGGTGCCGGGTGCGAGCCCGTCGACGATGAGCCTGGCCATCGCGGTGATCTCGTCGCGCGTCATCGTGGCATCGACCTTCAGACCGTCGAGGACGGCGAGCACCTCGGCGGCCGACGTCGGCCGCTGGTGCACCAGCCACTGGTCGAGCAGCGCGGCGTCCTCCCAGGACATGCCGGCCTGCTGCATCGACAGCGCGAACTCGCTCAGATCGGCCGGGTCCGGCTCGGAGCGCGGCGGTGGGCCGTACCGGGGCCGGTGGTCCGCGCGCGCGGGCGCGAGCGGGTCGGCGGTCAGCGCGCCCGGCATGCGGGCACACTGCAGGTACAGCGTGGTGAGGCGCGGCAGCGGATAGTGGTGCAGCTGGCGGGTCCGCTCGGTGAGCAGCAGCGAGCGCAGCGCCCAGCGCTCGACCTGCCGGGCCCGGTTGGCGATGTCCTGCCTGGCGTCGTCGGGGACCCTTGAGCCGAGCATCCGGCGCAGCCATCCGGCGGCGGCGGCCGGCGGTTCGGGCGTGGCCGCGACCCGGTCCCAGTTCCGGGCGAAACGCGCCGCGAGGTCGTTGTCCAGCCGGCGCCAATCCCCGGGCGGTTCGTCGGCCTTGCTGGCGAAGGCCTCCGGTGCGGTGTCGCGCAGCAGCAGCCACAGCGCGTCCCCGGGGTCCCACGCAGACCGTGGTTCCGGGTCGCGCTTCCGCCGCCGCCACGGGCGCTCGTCGCGTGGCAGGCGGCCGAGGTACTGCTGCCGGAAGCCCCGCGATCCGAGCCGCGCCGAACGAATCCAGCGCCGCACCGACCAGCCGATGGCGATCAGGAGCAGTCCGCCGACGAACCAGCTGAGGCCGACGCCGGTATCAGTCAGCCACGCCCAGTTGCCGAACGCCGTCGACTGGCCGGCCGGTTTGAGGTCGACGGTCGCGTCGAAGACGGTCACGACCCCGATCAGGCCGAGCACCCCGCCGAGCAGGCCGCTGAGCTTCTGCACGACGTCGGACTCGCGCACGCGCCACTCGTCGAACTCGTAGCCGACGATCCGGAGCAGGTCGTCGTACATGGCCTTGATCCGGTTCGCCTCCCGCTCGGTGTGCCGGGCGTGCATGGCGATCTTCTCGAACAGGCCCGCCCGGACGATCGCCGCCCGCAGTCCCTCGGCGCCGGGGTGGCTCTCGGTCAGGCGGTCGTCGAAGTCCACGTGCAGCTGGTCGGTCGCCGCGTCGACCCGGGTCACGCACTCGCTGGCCCGGTTGGACAGTTCGGCGACGTCGCCGACACCCTGCTGGAGCACCTGGTGGAGCAGCTCGACGGCGTGGCGGAGGGTGTCGTGGATGCGGCGCTGGCTGATGATGTGCGTGGACAGCGAGTCCCACAGCAGTTCGGCCCGCGCCGCCACCTTGTCGTAGACGGCCAGGTGGCTGGCGAGGATCTGCAGGTCGCGGTGGACGTCGTGCAGGTAGCTCGCGCCCCGGCCCTCGACGTCGGTCAGGCTGGTGATGACCTCGGCCGCCCGGTCCTCCTGCACGCTCAACGCGGCCAGTTTCGCCGTGCTCGCCGCGTCGTCGGCGGCGCTGCCGGGCGGCCGGTTCGCTCCACGCACCCGGACGATCAGGTAGTGCGCACGGCTCAGCCGCCGATGCTTGTCCTCGTACACCGGCGGCGGCACCCGCATGCCGCGAACAAACCGGCGCATGACGTCGAACTCGCCGGACACGATGCTGCTCGCGGCGACGCAGTCGGTCGGGTCGCCGAGGCCGAGCAGCTCCCTGGCGAGGATCCTCCGGTCCCGGGCACCCCCCTCAGCGGCACACAGCATGGGCACCCAGAAGATCGGCAGCACGTTCTTGCGGCCGTACGCCCGCAGCTCCGCCTCGGGCATGAAGCAGTCGAGCAGGTCGATGAGTTGCCGCAGGACGGTGTGGTACCGCTTCACGTACTCGGTGAGCTCCGAGACGGTGATCTCCGTGCGCAGCCACGGGTCCGGCTCGAACGGATACTCCTGCGACCTCGGCGGGCGGTACCGCTCGTGCCACGGCGTGCCGCTCCAGATCGACACGCTCACGTGACACATCGGCTTGTCGAGATAGAAGTCGAACCGCAGGTCGAGCGCCACCAGATGCTCGCGATGCCCGCCCTCAACCCACCGGACCGGCGGTTGCTCGTCCGGGTCGGGATGAACGTCGTCCCGGTAAGGGTCCGTCACCGCGTGCAGCCGCCGCGGGTCCATGACGACGCGATGCCGGATCTCGCGGAGCCGCTCCCGGCGTTCCTCCATCGGGATGTCGACCCGGTCGGTGACGTGCCCGCGCAGCCGGTCGACGTCCTGCCGCAGGTCGGCCAGGGTCTGGGTGGCCTGCGCCGACCCGGCCAGGTGGTAGTCGACGGTCTCGCCGCCCTTGTCACGGCCGATCCACGCGTGGCCGATCCCGCCGCGGCCCTGGAGCAGGTGGCGCAGCAGCGCCTCGTGGCCGAGGCGGTCCTTCCGGTGGCGACAGCCGATGTCCTCCCGCCCGGCGTGGCCGTTGAGCTCCCAGGCCGAGGTGGCGACCATGACCAGCCGGTGCAGCAGCGGCCGGTCGTCCGCCGGGCCGGCGACGACCGGGGCCGGGGCCGCCGGGCCGGAATCGCGATCCGCCATGGTGATCGACCCTAAACGGACCGTAGTCGGACCAGATCGCCCGAACGGTCGAAGGCGGATCCGGTCGGGTCCGGGTCTGGAACCACTCGGCCACGCCGGACGCGACGTCAGTCGGGCAGACCGGCCCGCAGTACACCGTCCGTTGAGCCGTCGGTGAGGGTCACGAAGTCAGCGAGCGCCGGCGGCAAAGGCACGAGCGAGGTGGGCGTTCCGGCGCTCGATCAACCGGCACATGTACCGCTCCAGCAAGAGCGCATCGACGGTCCGGCCGAGCGCGCCGAGCGGGGCGGCGAAGTCGACGACATCGCGCATGATCGTGGCCGTCGCGGACTCGTCCCAGCTGAAGGTGTGTTCGTGGTGCCAGTGCCGGAACGGGCCAGTGACCTGCTCGTCGACGAAGCGATGAGGGCGGTCGTATGCGCTGATGCGAGAGGTCATGCGCCACCTCACCCCGAAGTGACGAGCGGCCCAGGTGACGGTGTCCCCCAGCGACATCCGCCCCGAGTCGACACCGGCCACTACGCGTTCCCGGGATCGGGCCATGGAGGCGGTGTGCGCATCCACGTCAAGGGAGAGGTCGAAGACCTGTTCTGCCGGAGCCCGGACCACGGTGGTCAGATCAATCAAGGCCACGGCGGCAACCTACGCCATCGCGGTGTCGACCCCCAGCCGCCGACGCGGGCCACGACGCAATGACGCCGGCTCAGGAGATCAGAATCACGAAGACCTCGTCATCGGCAAGGTCCGCGATGGTGGTGCGCAACAGACCCAGAGTGTCGGTGACGGCTTCCTGGAGCTCGTCATCCGAGAGTTCGTCGTCGTAGCTCTCCGTGAATTCGCGGATCTCCTCGACCCGGTACTCGGCCGGGTCGAGTCGTGGCAGTAGCGCCCGGTGCTCGGTAGTCAGGACGGTGGCGTACGGAGTGTCCGGATCGGTGCGGACCTTCGGTCGATCGGGACGCCCCGGTCGGCCAGGAAGGTCAGTATGTCCAGCATCAGGTAGCCGGAGTAAGGGAAGACGTCCGGGTCGAGTCGGCGCCCGAACTCCTCGGCGATTTTGTTGCACCGGCATGCGCACGAGCAGGTCGCGGTGGACGACCTAGAGCAGCGCGATAGCCGACATCGGCTCAACCTAGCGGAGTGTCACCCAGGTCCTGATACCGCTCGAGGTCATTGTCGGGCTCCACTTGATCCGTTACACATCAGCTTCACTTGAAGGGTGGCAGTCGGCCGGAGCTCTTCAGTCCTGCTGTCACAGTGAGTAACCAGCATGCCGTCCTACCGCCGGGCTAGCGATCCTCGATGCCGGTCGAGACGCGCAGTCAGCGGCAGATGAGGATGCCGGCAGTGGCCAGCCGCCTCTTGTTTGATCCTGCCGGG
>NZ_JBEXCY010000372.1:0-5765 GCF_040605515.1 Dactylosporangium sp. NPDC005572
CAGCCGACCACCCGACGGACATCAACCGGGCATCCACAGCGCCTTGATCAACATTTAGCGAAAGACCGAGGCTAGCAGAATTTGCGCCACCGTGACTTCTGCGGATCAGCAGTGACAAGAGCCAGGTGGCCGGAGACCGTCACGCCCCGGTCTGTGGGAGCCGGGAGGTCAGACGCCTCCCGGCCACCCGACCAATGTCGTCTGCTGAGTAGTTCCTCCAGCTGCGGCCCGGGTTTCCTACGTCAACGCCGCCGAGTCAAGGACCTCGGCCGCGTCGGCTGGCAGCCGCCAGGCGCCGGGGTGTGCTGATGCTGTGCGGCCGTCGCTCACGCGTCCTCGACCGGGATCTCGACAAGCAAGGTGGTCCCTTTGCCGACTGGGCTCACGATCTCCAGGCGGCCCCCGAAAGTCTCGACGCGGTCCTGCAACCCGATGAGTCCGGACCCCTTGCCGAGGTCCGCTCCCCCGATCCCGTCGTCCTGCGCCGAGATGTGCAAGATCCCGGCTTCCGCGTTGACGTCGACACGCACCAGGGACGCTCGGGCGTGCTTCGCGACGTTGGCGAGCGCTTCCGACACGACGTAGTACGCGGCCACCTCGACCCGCTCAGGCAATCGCCGGTCGATGTTCAGGTTGAGCTCGACGGGTACCGCACTACGGCGGGCGAGCGTCTTCAGCGCCGGGCCGAGCCCTCCCTTGGACACGATCGCCGGATGGATACCCCGCGCAATCTCCCGTAGGTCTTCGAAGACGCCGGCCAGGCCCTCTGCCGTGTGCGCCAACAACTGCTCGGCCGTCTTGGGTTCGCCTGGCAGTGAATCCTGCGCCATGCGCAACTCCAGACCAAGCGAAACGAGACGTTGCTGGGCGCCGTCGTGCAGATCGCGTTCGAACCGGCGGCGGGCATCGTCGGCTGCAGCGACGATTCGGGCGCGGGACGCCGTCAGTTGTGTACGGCTCTCGGCAGTGGCGATCGCCGTTGCGACGAGTTCCACGAAGTCGGCCAGGCGGTCCTCAGCCTCGGGCGGTATGGGTTCGGCCTTCGAGGACCCGACGAGAGCCGCACCCCACAAACGCCCCTCGACGACGACCGGAACGCCAACCGACGATCGAATACCCAGCCCACGTATAACCTCAGCGGCGGGGCCTGCAGCATCGTCATAGCTGTCCATCCGGGCCGCGCATCCGGTGCGCAACACCGCTCCGCCGACATTGTCGCCGTCGAGCGGGTAGTGCAAGTCGACCAGCAACTCGCCGCGTAGTTTGTTGTAGCCCGAGACACGGCTGGCCGTCCCGTCGGGCTCGTAGCGGATCAGCGCCGTGCTGTCGACGTTCAGCAGCCGGCCAAGCTCCGTTCTCACAGCGTCGAACACCTCGGTCGGTGGGGCCCCGCCTGCAGCCAGCGTTGCCACTCGCCGTAACGCGACATGTTGCTCTAGAAGCGCACTGAGCTCTTCACGACTTGCGTTCAGCGAGTCGGCGATCGACTCCCGGTCGAGCGCCGCGCGGAGCAACGCCTCCAGGCAGGGCACCACCCGCTGCCGCAGCTGCGCCAGCGTGTGCTCAGGCACATCAGCGCGGACCAGCAACGTACCCAGGTGTGTCACACCATCGCGAAGCGGGAACGCGGCGCGGCGCTCGCCCGCGGCGGCCACCCCGAGCTCGATCGCCGCAGACGGCAACGCGAAGACCTCCGCGAGCCGCTGCGCCGCTGTGCCCAGCACCGAGCGCACATCGCCGGCGCCCAGCATGAGATTGGGTAAGTCAACTGCGAGGGCGCGTTCCCGACGGCGTTCAGACGCCGCGACGGCACGCGACCGGGCCAGGGCTGCCACGGAGCTGATCAGCAGCCCGGCACCGATGAAGAACGCGAACTCCTCCAGATTCTGACGCTCTGCGATGGCCGGCTTTCTAGGTGGCCAGATGTGGAAGTAGCTGAGGGTGAACGCACTGGCCACCGACGTCAGCACCCCAAGGCGGGCACCCCACACGGTCGAGACCACGAGCACGCCGACCAGGTGGGCCGCGTCCTTGACGGCCGGACGAGTGGCTGCCTCGAGCGGATACAGCGCCAGCGCCTCCGCCACGGCGAACGACGCGGCAACCACCATCCCGAGCCCAAGGGACGGCGGCGGGCGCAACAGCAACGACAGCAGACGTGCGCGCATCTAGTTCCGCCCCGTCACATTGCCATGCGTGGAAGCCGCGCTAGCCCGAGCGGCAACCGGACAGGCGGCTACAACCACCATTAAACGGTACAGAACCGGGTAACTATTCGTTGAATATAACAAACACTCAATAATAGATAATACCATCTTGTATCCGGTATGAACGGCACGCACACCAGGTCCCGGCCAGACGGTGTCTGACCGGCGAACGCTCGCCTGATTACGCAGCTGGGATGGCGTGGCCTGGCGTGAGGTGCCGGTCATAAACCACAACCGCACCCCGGGCCCCAATACTTGCCCTCGCCCCTCCAGCGTGGACTTGGGCCCGGCTTCCGCCACATCTGAGCGGTTGGCCTGCTCGCGCAGATCACCACTGCCGGCACGGTCGCCTTCGTCGTGCTCGGCCTCCATGAGGTGGCGCGTTCGCGAAAGTCGACAGGGCCCGGTCGCTGACCGTCGTTCTTCGGTGCAGGACTGAGCGCCATAGCCGCCGGCAGCCTCATCACCGTCCCGGCCCTGCCGGGCGCTCGGCGAGTGTCCGGCTTGGCTCGCTCACCTGCGATGAGGATCAGGTTGTTGCGCGGCACACTGCCGCGGTTGCCCGGTTGCAATGCCACCAGGGCACGGACGGGAGGCCTGCTGGATCACGTCCGTCCGCCAGATGCCTCAACCGACGTCGATGCCGCCCCTGCCCGCCAACCGTGACCGGCATGATCACGACGAACTATGACTGATCGAACACTGAACTGGAGGTCCCGCTTCGTCGTAGTGCGTGCAGCCTGCAGGCAACGAGGTAAGCGGGCTTGATGGCACGTTCCGAAAAGAGGCTAACTTGGACTATTTATCCAAACCCGACTGGGCTCGCTATTCCAGCGAGCAAGCCTCAACCCAGGGCTATCACGCCGCCGACTACCCTACTGCCGTCGACGAGTCGGATGCCCCCTCCCTGGTCCGGCCCTATGTCGACCGTTTTGAGCCCCGACACCTTGCGCCTGATCGAGGCGGCTTGCCCGAATGGTCCGACTTGGTTACCTATGAGAGGCGATTCGCCCGGCCTGTCGACAGGGCTGCCAAGTGTCTGCACACGCTCGCTGGCAGGGACACCCGACGTCGCTGGTTGTGGGTACTTGTGCCGCTGGCGCTCGTTCTCGCCGTCGTTCTGGGATTCGGAGCGTCATTGAGCCCCGCATCCCAACCTCAGACCATGCCACTCGCTTCGTCATCGACGCCGTCGACAGTTGGTTCTCTGACGCCACGGTCGGACATCATCGCCGGGGCAACCGTGAGCCCGTCGGTCAGCGCCCCGAAGAACCACCCAACTGCCAGCGCGAGCCCCACGGCTGTGAGGACGCCGCTGTCCGAGCCGTCGTCACCGATAGCGACACCCGTCCCGCTCCCGGCTCGGCGCGGCGCGATCGTGGGCATCGCCGGCATGTGCCTCGACGTTGACGGAGCGGTGGGATTCGACGGGAACTTCGTGCAGATCTGGGTCTGCAACGGCACGCTGGCGCAGGAGTGGTTCGCGTCAGCCGGGGGAACCTTGCAGGTGGTGAACCGCTGCCTGCGCGTCATGAACGAGGCGACCAACGCAGACGCCAGGGTCGAAATTTGGGGATGTGACGGCAGCGCCGCACAACAGTGGCGGTTCGCCAACGGCGCGATCGTCAACCCGGCTACGGGGCTCTGTTTGAGCGGTCCTCGTGATGCCACGGCGCCGGGGACAAGATTGGTCGGGACGCACTGTCAATCGACCGCCGGTCAACGGTGGAACCCACCCCCGGTTGCCTGAGCCGTGTAGTGCTTGCAACCTGCGGATGGTCTTGGGAGGCACCTTCCCAGGGGACCAGCCGATCGAGGTTCCAAGCAGGGCCGCGCGCCGGCGGCTGTTGGGGAGATACGCCCGTGCTCGCCGTCGATCCCGAAGTCCCCACGCCAGCGGCCGTGCTGGTTTCCGACCACGGCGGGTGGATCGTTGATCGGCGGGATTGTGCGACGCATTGCCGCAAGTGCTTGTTGTGACGCGGCCAGATCGCCGCCGACGTCGACAGGGACGCTCGATGACCACCCTCTTGCCCGGGTCCTGACCTAATAACTGCCGAAGGCAAAGGCACCGACGGTCACCCGGGAGCTTCCTTCTGTGGTGGTGACTCGGTCCGTGACGCCTCGTCCTGACCATGGTCCGAAGAGTCCTTCATTGAGACCGGCGCACCCCCGGCCGGGTCACCACCATCTCTCTTGACCGAGGATGCTGCTCGTGGTTCGAGCCCGTCCGCATGGCCCATACCTCGCTGGTTGGAGAGCCTGGAGCGAGGTTTGGCGAAGGTATTCTGCGGCATCGACTGGGCCGAACAGCATCACGACGTCGCTCTGGTCGATGCGGAGAGCAGATTGGTGGCCAAGCGTCGCATCGCCGATTCCGCCGCGGGCATTGCCGAGCTCATCGCGATGCTCGCCGAGGCCGGCGACACCCAGGCAGATCCCATCCCAGTGGCGATCGAGACTCCCCGAGGGTTGCTGGTCGCGGCCCTGCGAGAGACCAGCCGCCGGGTCTACTCGATCAACCCGATGGCCGTCGCCCGCTACCGAGAACGGCACACCGTCTCGCGCAAGAAATCCGACCACGCCGACGCCATGGTCCTGGCCAACATCCTGCGCACCGACGCCCACGCCCACCGGCCTCTGCCAGCCGACACCGAACTCGCTCGAGCCATCGCGGTGCTCGCCCGCGCCGCTCAAGATGCTGTCTGGCGGAGGACCAAGGCCCTGCAAGAACTACGATCGCTGCTACGCGAGTACTACCCAGGCATGCTGGCTGCGTTCCAGCGCAGCGGAGCCACGAACCTCGCCACCAGCGAAGCACGCCACATCCTCGCGCTGGCCCCGCCGCCGGCGCCAAGCTCACCACAGCCCGCATCGCCGCCGCCCTGCGCAAGGCCGGCCGGCAACGCGGCATCGACCGGCTGACCGCAGAGATTCATGAAGCCCTTCGCCTGCCGCAGCTGCGACAGGCACCGCTCGTCGAAGACGCCATGGGCCGCCAAGCGCTCGCCCTGCTCGCCACGCTGAACGCCGAATGCGACAACGCAGACCAGCTCGGCCACGCTGCTGCCGAAGCGTTCACCCAGCACCCCGACTACGAGGTGATCACCAGCTTCCCAGGAATGGGCGATCTCAGCGGCGCCCGGCTCCTAGCCGAGATCGGCGATGACCGAGCCCGCTTCACCGACGCACGAGCACTCAAGGCATACGCCGGCTCCGCACCAGTGACCAGAGCCTCCGGCCGCAGCATCGCCATCACACGCCGCACCATCAAGAACGATCGCCTCAACACCATCGGCTTCCTCTGGGCCTTCGCGGCCATTCCACGCCCTGGCCCCAGCAAACAGCACTACGACAACCGCCGCGCCCACGGCGACCGCCACGCAGCCGCCCTGCGCCACCTGTTCAACCGCATGCTCGGACAGCTCCACCACTGCCTGCAAACCGGCCGAACCTACGACCCGATCAAGGCATTCGGCAATGCCGGTGAGCGTCGGCAGACAGCGGCTGACTCGAAAATGTTCAGTGAGTGGGCAGGCGGCAGCACCGGGGCGGAGC
>NZ_JBEXCY010000373.1:0-5762 GCF_040605515.1 Dactylosporangium sp. NPDC005572
GCATGCTGATCCCGCAGCGGCTGGAGCTGATGGCCGCCACACTGTGCCTGCGCTGTGACCGTGCCGCAGCTGCTCGCCGCCCGCGCCGCCGCCGAGCCGTCGCACGTCGCCGTCAGCCAGGGTGCCGGCGCGCTCGACCTCGACACCTGGCAGGCCCGGACGCAGGCGATCGCCGCCGGGCTGCGTTCGGCGGGCGTGCGCCCCGGCGACCGGGTCGGCCTGCTGTACGGCGCCCAGGACTGGGTCGCCTACGCCTGCTCCTACACCGCAGTGCTCGCCGCCGGCGCGGTCGCCGTGCCGCTGTCCACCCGCAGCGCCACCGCCGAACTGGCGTACATGCTGCGGCACAGCGGCGCCGCCGCCCTGCTGCACGGGCCGAGCGCGACGCTGCCCGACGTGCCGGTCCGGCTCCGCTGGGGCCCCGATACCGTCGCGGAGCTGCCCGCGGCAGCGCCGATGGCCGGGCCGCAGCCGGACGATGCGGCGCAGATCCTCTACACCTCCGGTACGACCGGGCGGCCCAAGGGCGTCACCGCGGCGCACGCCAACCTCACCCACGGCTGCCGGCCGAACCCTCCGCTGCGGCCGCTGGCCCACTCCCGGCAGTTCCTGCACGCCTTCCCGATCGGCACCAACGCCGGGCAGACCATGCTGTTCAACGCGCTCTACGCGCATGCCGGGATGCTGGTGACCGCCCGGTTCGGCCCGGAGCACTTCGCCCGGCTGATCGAACGACACGCGGTGGGCAGCGTCTTCGTGGTGCCGGCGATGGCGATCGAACTGCTGCGCTCGGGCGCACTGGACCGCCACGACGTGACGAGCGTGGCGCTGCTCGGCTCGACCGCCGCCGTCCTGCCCCCCGCCGTGGCGACCGGGCTCGCGGCCGCGCTGCCCGGTGCCACGATCGTCAACTACTACACCTCGACCGAGGCGGCGCCGACGCAGTCCAGCGTGGTCTTCGAACCGGACCGCCCGGCCGCGTTGGGCAAGGTCGTCGCCGGTGGCGCGCTGCGCGTGTGCGACGATGCCGGGCGGCCCTGCCCCGCCGGGGTGACCGGCGAGGTGTGGCTGCGCGCCGCCGGCACCGGCCGGTCGTATCACGACGACCCGGCGGCCACCCGGCACGTGTTCCGGGACGGCTGGACCAGGATGGGCGACCTCGGGTATCTCGACGCCGAGGGCTACCTCTACCTCGTCGACCGCGAGAGCGACGTGATCAAGAGCGGCGCGGACAAGGTCTCCACGGTCGCGGTCGAGGCGGCGCTGCACGAGCACCCCGAGATCATCGAGGCCGCCGTGCTCGGCCTGCCCGATCCGGTGCTCGGCACCGCACCCGCCGCCGCGCTCGTGGCCACCCGGGCGCTGGGCCTCGGCGAGGTCCGCCGGTTCCTCGCCACCCGGCTGGCCGGCCACGAGCAGCCCAGCCGGATCGTCCACGTCGACCAGCTGCCGCGCAACGCGGGCGGCAAGGTCGTCAAACACCGGCTGCGGGCGCTGTTCGACGACCGGCCCGGTACCGAAGGACCACGAGAGGAGCGGCGAGAGCCATGACCCAGGCAGTGACCGGTGTCCGGATGACCCCCGCTCAGCAGGGCATCTGGTTCACCGAGCGGGCCGGTGGCACGTCCACGGCGTACCTGCTGGCGGTGGCGTTGACCGTGCCCGAACCGGTGGAGCCGGAGGTGCTGGACGAGGCGTGGGCCGCGGTCGCCCGCCGGCACCCGGCGCTCGCCTCGGCCGTGCTCGAGGCGGACGGCGAACCGTTGCTGGCGCCCACCGACCCGGCGCCGGTCGGCCACCGCGCGGTCGGTGCGGCCGCGCTCGCGTCAGCCGTCGCCGCCGAGCTCACCGCCGGCTTCGAGCTCACCGCCGGCCCGCTCGCCCGCTGCGTGGCGCTGCGGGTCGACGACGGCGGCACGGTCGTGGTCGTCGTCGCCCACCACCTGGTCCTCGACGGCGTCGGCAAGGACGTGCTCGTCGCCGACCTCGCCAAGGCGATCGCCGGCCAGGCACTCGGCGCCGGGTCGCCCGCCGCGCTGGGCGCTGCCGTGCGGGCGCAGACCGACCGGATCGCCGAGGCCGTCCCGGCGGCGCGCGACTTCTGGTCCCGGCGCCCGGCGCCGCCCGACGAGGTGATCCTGCCCGGACTGGTGAGCACGCCGACGGCCGCCGAGCCCGCCACCCAGCTCGACGTCGAGGTGGATGCGGCGCTGGACGACGCGCTGACCGCCGGGGCCGCGGCACTCGGGGCGACCCGGTTCGAACTGCTGCTCGCGGGCGTGCACGCCCTGCTCGCGCGCTACGGCAACACCACCACCTCGGTAGCTGTCGACCTGTCGACCCGGCGCCCGGAGACCGCCGGCGAGCTCGGGATGTGGGTCAACGAACTGCCGGTCACCCTCGAGGCCGACCCGGAGGCGTCCTTCGCCGAGCTGGTGGGCGCGGCACGGGCCGAGGCCCGGGCCGTCTACCGCCACCGCGAGGTGCCGCTCGGGCGCGCCCGGCCCGGCCTGCCACTCCGCCCGGCGCTGGCCCCCGTCTCGATCAGCTACCGGCGGCTCACCGGCACGTCATCCACAGTGGACTGGCTCCTCGCCCCGCCGACGGTCCGCAGCGCCCTGCACCTGCATCTCGTCGACACCCCGGCCGGCCTGACCGGGCGGATGCACGTCCCGGCGCGGCTGCTGCCGGTCGCCGACGCCGAGCGGAGCGCCGGGCACCTGCGTACCCTGCTCGCCGCGGCGCTGGCCGAGCCCGACCGGCCGGTCGGCGATCTGGACCTGCTCGTCCCGGCGGAGCTGGCGCTGCTCGACCGGCTGAACGCCACTGACAGGCGGCGCCCCGCCACCACCGTGCTCGACCTCGTCCGGGCGACGGCCCGGTCCACTCCGGACGCGGTGGCGGTGTCCGGCGACGACGGCACGCTGACCTACCGGGAACTGGTCGGCGCCGCTCACCGCATCGGCCACGGGCTGCGCCGGCGCGGCGTCGTCGCCGGCGACACGGTGGGGCTCTGCGCCCGCCGGGGCGTCGAGCTCGTCGCCGGCGTGCTCGGCATCCTCGCCGCCGGGGCGGCCTACCTGCCGCTGGATCCGACCTATCCGGTGGGCCGGCTGGAGTTCATCGCCACCGACGCGGGCGCGAAGCTGATGCTCGGCCACGCCGACGCCGCGGCCGCCCTGGACACGTTACCCACCGAGCTGGTGCCGCTCGACGGCCTGGCGGCCTTCGCGGCCGAGCCCGAGACGCCCCCGACCGCCGCCGACCCGGCCGGGCTCGCCTACGTCATCTACACGTCCGGTTCGACGGGTCGCCCCAAGGGCGTCGAGATCGGCCACGCCGCGCTGGCCAACCTCGTCGCCGCGATGGGTGAGCTGATCGGCGCCGACCCCGCCGACCGCTGGCTCAACCTGACCACGCTCTCGTTCGACATCAGCGGACTTGAGCTCTTCGCGCCGCTCACCACCGGCGCCCGGGTCGTGGTGGCCGCCGACGCGGCCGTCCGCGAGGGCGCCACGCTGGCCCGGCTCATCCGTGCCGCCGGGATCACCCACGTCCAGGCCACGCCGTCGAGCTGGCAGCTGCTGCTCGACGCCGGATGGGCCGGCGCGCCGATCACCGCGCTCAGCGGCGGCGAGGCGCTCCCGCTCCCGGTCGCCCGGCGGCTGCGGCCGCTCGTCGATCGCCTGATCAACGTGTACGGCCCGACGGAGACGACCATCTGGTCCACCGCGGCCGAGATTCCGGCCGAACCGGCCCGGATCACCATCGGCCACCCGATCGCCAACACCACGCTGCACGTCCTCGATGCCCGGCTGCGCCCGGTGCCGGTCGGCGTGCCGGGCGAACTGTGCATCGGCGGCGCCGGGCTGGCCCGGGCCTATCGGGGGCGGCCGGACCTCACCGCCGAGCGGTTCGTGACCGATCCGGCCGGCCGGCGGCGGTACCGCACCGGCGACCGGGTGCGGCTCGGCGCGGACGGGCAGGTCGAGTTCCTCGGCCGGGCCGACGACCAGATCAAGCTGCGCGGCCACCGGATCGAGCTGGGCGAGGTCGAGCAGACGCTGCTCGGTGCGCCCGGCGTCGCGCAGGCCGCGGTGGCGGTCCGGGGCGGGGAGCTGGTGGCCTACCTCGTCGGGGCGGGTGAGCTTCCGCCGGTCCGGGCACACGTCGCCGGGAGCCTGCCCAGATACATGATCCCCAGGGACTACGTCTGGCTGGATCGGCTGCCCCGCACGCTCAACGGCAAACTCGACCGGGCCGCACTGCCCGCCCCGGAGCGTACCGACGGTGCATCGCCGACGGCCGCCGCCGAGCCGGCCGGTGCAGATCTGACGCAGATCGTGACCGGCATCTGGCAGGAGGTGCTCCGGGTGGACGCGATCGGCCCGGACGAGACCCTCTTCGACCTGGGCGGGCACTCGCTGACGATCATGCAGATCACCGCCCGGATCCGTAAGGCCCTCGGCGTCGAGGTGCCGTTCGACGTCTTCTTCGACACCCCGACCGTCGACGGGGTGGTCAGTTCCATCGAGGAGTTGCGGCAGGAGGATTTGGCGTGACCGTTCCCGATCTCCACCACGACCTGGCGACCCTGGTCGCCGAGGCCAGCGACGGCCGGATCAGCGCCGCCGAGGCCCTGGCCGAGCCCGAGTCGCTCGGGCTGCTCGGGCTCACGTCGATCGGTTACGTGCGGCTGATCCAGGCCGTCGAGCGCTGCTACGGCGTCGCAGTGGAGCCGGACGACGACATCTCCGCCCTGGACACGGTGCCCGCGCTGGCGGAGTACCTCCGCAGGCAGGGGATCTGACGGCAGCCGCGGCCACGCCGGCCGCCATCAGGAACCCCCGCGGCGGCGGAGTAGGCCCGCGCCGGGCCACTACCGGGTGGCCGGGGCCGCGGCCTCCCGCCGGTCGGGTGCGCTCAGGTGCCCGAGGGTCCTGCCCAGCGCCGCGCCGCCGATCGTGCTCATCACCCAGTACGCGACCATGCCGACGATGAACTCGGGGCGCAGCACGTCCCAGACCGCGGACTGCCAGTCCGGCGGCACCGCGTCGCCGGTGCTCAGGTAGCCGGCGCGCGCATGCGTCCAGACCACCGCCTCCGGCACGGCCACCGCGAGCACCGCCACCAGGGCGGCCGCGCCGGCCAGCGTCGTGGCCCGCAGCGCCGCGCCGAACGAGCGGGTGCGCCAGGCCGTGGCCAGCGCGACGGCGAACAGCAGCGCGCTCGGCACCGCCACCCAGAAGCCGAGGATGCCGCCCCGGTCGTGCTCGAGCGACCAGCGCGACGCGGCGAACGACGCGGCGGCCACGACCACCGCCACCCCGCCCGCCCACACCCATGCGGCGCGCGGTGAACCGGACCGCAGCGCGGCCCACGTGCCGCCGAGGGCGAACCGGCGGCGCTCGTCCTTCGCGTCGATCGCCGCGAGCTCCGCCCGCAGCGCGGCACCCCAGGCCCACCGGGACTCGGGCAGGTCGGCCGTGGTCAGGTCCAGCAGCAGCTGCCACCCGTCTCGTACCGCCGTCGTCCCGCGCGCCCCCAGCGCCGCACCGAGGACGGGCCACGGCAGCGCCCAGAGCAGGCAGGCGAAGAACGCGTCGAACGGCAGCAGCAGGTCGCCGGCGCCCAGGTTCGCGACGACCGGGAACCGCTCGGGCTCCGCCCCGTAGCCGGCCCGCAGCGGCACGTGGGCGGCCGCGGCGCCGGCGGCGACGGCCACCAGCGCGAGCAGCCCGGCCACGGTGCCGGCGCCGAAC
>NZ_JBEXCY010000374.1:0-5561 GCF_040605515.1 Dactylosporangium sp. NPDC005572
CGGGCTCACGGGCGCCGTCGGCCCGAGCCCGCTCATCATGACCACGCTCGGCGTCAAGAGTCTGTTCCGCGGCGGTGGCGAAGTCTTCGAAGTTACGCAGGCGCCGTCCATCGCGCGCAGCACCGCCCGGCCGGCCGCCACCCTAGGGCGAGCCAGGCGCACGTCTCTGGACGATCGCCCGACACGTGGTCCGTGCAAACATCCGCAAGCACCCGTCACCCGCGCGAAGCCCGGGCTCGGCCCCGCAGGACGCGGTCGCTCACCCAGCGGGTCCACCTGCAACCGCGTCTCCCGTCAAACGTCGCCAAAAGTGCTGCTGAACGCCTCGGGACAGGCCGTGTACCGAGACTCGGCAGCGGCCTGGACTCCATGGGCGAATGCACTGACATCGACTTCTTGTTTCATCGCCGTCCGGACGCACCTGGGCTAGCTGCGGACAGTGACGGCGCTCCAATCAGCGACACGCACGACCTGCGGCCGAAAACGGAGATCCGGAAGTGCGCATCCGATCAAGCGATCCAACCGCATCGGCATGTCGCAGTCCGGCTACTCTCGGTGCTTCGCGTGCGGCCCGCCAGTTGTTCCCCCGACGGCTCCGGTAGCTGCCACCGGCGAAGGTCAGTAGTCTCCGAGCTGACTTCCGAACCGATCACGACGGTCAACCGGTCCCCGCGCAAGCCTTGGCCGCCCGAACGCAGTTACCATCACCAATGGAGGACCGCCGCTGCGCGCGCTAGATTGGCGTGTGGTCGACGTACAGGACTCACACTCACCTATCCGGCTGTCGATCGACTTCGGCGCGCTGCACACGGTTGCGGTGATCTGCCGTGCCGGGCAGCAGCCGAGAACGTTACTGTTCGACGGTTCCCCACTACTACCCTCCGGGGTATACGCAGGCCCCGACGGTGTGCTGCATACCGGACGCGACGCCGAACGCTTGGCCCAGATCGACCCAGCCGGCTTCGAGCCGCACCCGAAACGCAGCATCGACCACGAACGCGTCCTGCTCGGCACTCACGAGTACGCCCCAGTCGCATTGATCGGCGCCGTCATGGCCCGCGTGGCAGGTGCCGCGGCCGAGGCGGGCGCCGGTCCGCTCGCCCCTCTCGTGCCGACCTGTCCAGCCGGTTGGGGACCACGCCGGCGTGCCGTACTGGTGCATTCGGCCCGTCAGGCAGGTTTCCGAGTCGCCGCACTGATCGACGAACCGGTCGCCGCAGCCACGTACTGCCTGAGCGTGCTAGACGTGGCGGTCGGGCCGCCAGTGGCGGTGTTCGACCTCGGCGGAGGCACGCTTGACATCGCGCTGCTGCGCCGCGAACCGGGCGGCCTGCAGGTTCTCTCCACCGGCGGCCTCGGCGACCTCGGCGGGCTCGACGTCGATGCCGTCGTCGTCACTTACTTGGGGCAGCTAATCGCCGCACGTGATCCGGCATTATGGCAGCGGTTGGAGCGGCCGACCGACACCGACGCGTTGCGGGACCGGCAGGCGTTCTGGGCAGAGGTACGCGAAGCAAAGGAGATGCTCTCACGTACCGGCTTGACGCCGGCGCAGTTGCCGGGTGGCAGCGGCACCACGCACCTGACCCGCGACGAGTTGGACCGGCTCGCCGAACCACTCGTCGACCGCGCGGTTGACGAGTTCATCCGGCTGCTTCGTGACACGCACATCGAGCCGTTCGAGCTCACCGCGGTGTTCCTGGTCGGTGGCGCCAGCCGGATGCCGCTCGTCGCGCGCCGACTGCACACGCGACTCGGGGTGCCGCCGACCGTGCCCGAGCAACCAGAGCTGCCCGTCGCGTTCGGCGCATTGCAGGCCGTCGATACCGGCCCGATCCATCCAGCGGTCCCCGCCGCCGGGCGCACCCGACGGGGTACGCTGGCCACCGCAGCGCTGGCGATCGCAGCGGTGCTCATCGCCGGCGTGGTCTGGCGGGACGCCGGGCGTCGGCCACACACCGGCATTGCGGCACAGATCGGTCCAAGTGCCTCCTCGAGCCCCCCTCCCCAACCCGCAGCCACGTCACCCGCCCCGACGCCGCCGGTAGGGTACATCGCCTGTGACGGCGGTCGGCTTTGCCCAACAGCACCGATCTGCTGGCTCGGGTCGCTCGTATATACACAGACCAACGTCGCCGTCCTGCGGAAGGACTGCGCGGAGCCACATGGACGGGAGACGTTCATGGCCGGATACCAGCCATCCGGCACCGGATCAACCCTGGTCAGCGCAGTCGAGGCCCTCCAGAACCACCCCGACATCAAGCAGCTGTGCGCCCTGTCAGTTCTCCAGTCCCGGCTGCGTGACCCGGCGACGAGCGGACCTTGGGAGATCCTGGCGCTGCCGATGCCCGGCGGGGTCATCGACTGCATCGCATCCCGGTCCAGCGACAATCGGCGCACCGGATCGCTGTTCCGCACCGGTTTTGTAGCCACGGCCGGGAGAGCCGCATCGATCGGATCCTGGCCCCTCCAGATCGCCACCTTCAGCAGCATTACGCAGTGCGAGCTTACGGCGGACTCATGCAACCTCAACCGGCGCAGGCGGGCAGCACGACGTGCTTTACGGTCCGGTTCGACGCGGATGGTTCCGGTGGTAAACCGCACCGACGGTGTCGTACGGCGGCAAGACTTGAACCGGGGGACCCCTCCAAGTGAGGTTATCTGCGAGCTGGGCGCCAGACGGTCGCCGAATCGGTACGCGGCACGGCAGCCGCACTCGCCGGAACTATGCTAACGCAGCATGTTTCGCGACCGATGTTCGCGGTTGGGACAGGTCACTCCGACGTGACCTGCGGAGACGGGGAGCGTGGCAGTGGCCGGCACCAGTCGATGGATGTCCGTTGGGACCTCAGTGACCACCGACTCCTATGAGGCGGCCCGCGAGGCGGCCCACGCCGCGTTGAGCGGACCCGAACCGAAACTCTTCCTCGTGTTCGCCGGCATCGCGCACGACCCGCACCGCATCGCCGAGGGGCTGCGGGCGGCGGCGCCGGGTGTGCCGGTCCTCGGGTGCTCGACGCACGGCGAGATCGACCCGAGCGGACCGCATGACGGCAGCGTCGTCGTCACGGCGCTCGGCGGCGACGGCTTCTCGGTGAGCACCGCCGCCGTGCCTCAGATCAGCGGCCGGCAGCGCGACGCCGGCGCGGAGGCCGCCCGGTGCGCGGCCGCTGCCGCCGATCGGCCCCACCGGATCCTGCTGTTGCTCACCGACGGCCTGGCCCGCGACCAGGAGATGGTGGTCCGCGGAGCCTACGGCGTGCTGGGCGCAAGCGTGCCGCTGTTCGGCGGTGCGGCTGGCGACGGCTGGCGCATGTCAGCCACCTTCCAGTTGCACGGCACCGATGTGTTCACGAACGGCGTCGTCGCCGCCTGCATCGGGTCGGACGCGCCGATCGCGATCGGCATCGACCACGGCTGGCGGCCTGCGGGCGAGCCCCTGGTAGTGACGCAGAGCGGCGACGGCCGGGTGCACGAACTCGACGACGAGCCAGCCCTGGACGCCTACCTCGACCGGCTCGGCGCCCCCGCGGAGGTCTACCAAGACGAGGTCGCCCTGCGACACTATGTGCTGAGCCGGCCACTCGGGGTGCAACGTCGAAGCGGCATCGAGATCCGTAACATGAGCACCGCGGTCGACGTGGAGGGGCGGACCATCGGCGGTGGCGGTGACCTGTCGCTGGGTGCCCTCGCCTTTGCCATGGAAGGCGATGAGGAGTCGGTGCTTACGGCGTCGGCCCGGGCCTGCCGCTCTGCTATCGAGCAGCTCGACGGCGTCACGCCGGTCGGTCTGCTCACGCTGAGCTGCGCTGCCTGCCGCGCCGTGCTCGGCGACGACGGCGTCGTCAGGGAGGGCGAGCGCATCGCCGAGGAGGCGGGCACCATTCCCTACGCCGGGTTCTACACGTACGGTGAGATCGCCCGCACCCGGGGCATCAACGGCTTCCACAACCAGACAATGGTTGTTCTCGCGTTCGGCTGACCCGCGCACCCCCGCCGAAAGGAGCCCACGCTGTGGCCGACGGAGCCCTGACCGCGCAGCAGTTGGTCGAGCTGCTCGCTGTCGTCTCCAGCTGCGACGACGAGCAAACCGCGATCCATGCTGCGATCGAGCGGGCTGCGGAGACCGTCGAGGCGGAGGTCTGCGGCTTACTCCTGGGCGACGTCGTCGTGGACGCCGTCGGCCTGCCCGAGGGCTCGCCCGACTACGCCACGCTCGCCAGGGTCCCGCGCGGCCGCGGCTTGATCGAGCTGCCCGGCCTCGGCCCGTGCGGCGTCGGCTGGGCAGTACTCGGCCACGCCGACGAGGGCGTGCTCGTGCTCGCCCGCGTCGGCGACGCCTTTACCGTGGCCGAGCACAACCTGGTCCGCGGCATGGCGAAGGTCCTCGGCCTCACTCTGCGCATGCTGCGTACGCTGGAGACCGAGCGCCGCCGCGAGCGCTTGATGCGGCACCTGTACGACATCCAGCGGCTCATCTCGCGCCGTGCTCCGCTCGCCGAGGTGCTGCGCGCGACGCTGGCCGCCGTCACCGACGTCCTCGCCTCCGAGTCCGGCAACGCGGAACTCGTCCTGCTCGACCCCGATACTCCCGGCCACGCGATGGTCACCTGCGGCGTCGCCTCGGGTCCGATGCCTTGGCGGCGGCGCACGGTCGCCGCCGACGACTTGGTCGCTGGCGTGATCGGCATCGATCGCCTCCAGGAAGGCACCGACGCCGCCGGCCACCGCACCATCGCGGCCCCGGTCCACGAACGGGGTCGCACGGTCGGCGCCCTGGCCGTCGTACCGGCCGCCGGTCGACGCCTCGACGACACGGACCGCGACAACCTGCTGTTGTTCGCCGAACACATCAGCATAGCCCTCACCGACGCCCGGACGGCGAAGGACATTGAGGCCGCCCGCCACGACCCGCTTACGGGCCTGCCCGGCCGCGCCCTGTTCCAGGAGCGCCTACGCCAATGCCTGGCCGAGACCCGCGGCCCCGACACCGTGGCGCTGCTGTTCGTCGACCTGGACCGCTTCAAGGCCGTCAACGACACCATGGGCCATGCCGCCGGCGACGCCCTGCTGGCCGAACTCTCCCGCCGCCTGCAGTCCGTGGTCCGCCGCTGCGACCTGGTCGGCCGCCTGGGCGGCGACGAGTTCGTCGTTGTGCTCTGCCCCGCGAGTGAACACCATGCTGGCGAAGTGGCAGCGCGCATCATCGACGAACTGTCGCGCCCGGTCCGCCTCCCCGCCGGAATGGCCGAGGTAGGCGCCAGCATCGGCATCGCCCTGAACACCTCCACCGACGAGGAGGAACTGATCCGCAACGCCGACATGGCGATGTTCGAGGCCAAGCGAGCCGGCCGCGGCCGGTTCGTCCTGTCGAAACCGGAAACCGTCGATGCCTTAAGCATCCTGAAGGGCCCATCATTGGTGCCCTAGACGGTCTATTCCAAGGGGTACTGGGCCAGCGGAAGTGGGCGAGGGTCTCCATGATCGACGTTGCTGAGCAACGAGACCATGGAGGCCACGTGCACGTCGATCTGGACACCCTCGCCACCGCACTCTACGTG
>NZ_JBEXCY010000375.1:0-5301 GCF_040605515.1 Dactylosporangium sp. NPDC005572
TCGCGACCGTCGACTGCGGCGGGTGCGGCGGGATGCTGAAGCCCGACGTGGTCTTCTTCGGCGAGAGCGTGCCGGCGCCCCGGGTCCAGGAGTGCTTCCAGCTCGTCGAGAAGGCCTCGGCGCTGGTGGTGCTCGGTTCGTCGCTCACCGTCATGTCCGGGCGGCGGTTCGTCGTGCGGGCCGCGAAGCTCGGGCTGCCGATCGCGATCGTGAACCAGGGGGCGACGAAGAGCGACGCCATCGCCACACTGCGGCTCGACACACCCCTCGGCGCGGCGCTCAACGCCGTGGCGTGGTCGCTACGCGGCTGACGACCACACCGACAGGGCCAGCCGGACCAGCTCGGCGTTGTCGGCGACCGGGTCGCCGGCCGGGCCGGTCAGGGTGTCCTCCAGGCCGATCCGCGTCGGCAGCCCCAGCCGGCCGGCCAGGGCGACCATGGGCCAGCAGGTCTCCCCCTCGCCGTGCAGCAGGCGCCGGCCGGGCACCCCGGTCGTCTCCAGCTCGGCCAGCACCGCCATGGGATCGGTCGCCGGCGACATGATCTCGACCAGGACGCGCGGCAGGTCGCCCGCGATCGACAGCGCGCCCGCGTCGGCGACCGACCAGACGCCCGCCTCGACGGCCACCCCGAGCTCCACCAGCATGAGGACCAGCTCGGTGAACCCCGGTTCGGAGACGTTCACCGAGGCGAAATCCGGCCGGTCGTACCGCGGGAGCTCCGCCCACCCCCCGACCGCGAGCGAGCGGGTGGCCACGTCGCCGCCGGTGACCCAGAGGCCGGTCGTGACCCCGATCGGCGTCGCCGGGCAGGCCGCCCGCACCGCGGCGACGGCCGCGCCCACGTCGGCGGCGTCGAGCGACTCGGCAAGATCGGCCCGGCGCGGGTGCAGGTGGACGGCCTCGGCCCCGGCGGCCACCGCGGCCTGTGCGGCCACGGCCAGCTCGGCCGGGGTGCAGGGCAGCGCGGGGTGCTCACCGGGCCGGCGGCCGCCGTTCAGCGCCACCTTGAGCCGGGCAATCGGGCGCAACACAGGACAACTGTGGCGCTCCGGCCGGCCGGGCGCAAGATCGGACCCCGATCCGGGGTGCGCAAACCCCCGGCGATCGGCGGATCGCCGGGGGTGCGGGTCGAAACGTTCAGGGGTTTATCAGGGGTTTATATGGGGTCGCCCGGCCGGTCGGGGTTGGACGGCCGGTAGGTCCACACTCCGCCGGCCACGCCGAGGGCGCAGATCGCCAGGACCGCCCCGGGGACGGAACCGGCGGCCAGCCCGATGATGACGCCGACGACGGCGGCGATGGCGATGACGACCGCGGTCACGCGACGAGGTGTGACGCGGCGAGTCATGGCCCGGTTGAATCCGTTGACGAACCGCGTGTCGTCACGCAACGCGGCTTCGATGTCCGCGAGCCGCTTCTGCTCGCTCTCGCTGAGCATGATGCCCAACCTCCTCCGACGGGCCTGCCCGGTGCGCGATGGGTACCCGTTCCGCTCGATGGTCACACAAATCACCGGCCTGTGGGTCGGTCGATCGGCGCCAAGTGGAATTCTGCTGGTCATCGGCCTGACGTTTCGCGGCTTTTGTCGGATCAGTCGACCTGCGCGAAGTCGGTGGCGTATGCCATTCTCGGTGGCGAATGGTTCATGAACATTTCGGGGAGGAACCGTCGTGGACCCGCAGCACCACTGGCAGCAGCCGCAGGACCAGACCGGCGCTTACGGTCCGCCACCGGGGCAGCCCTACCCGCCCCAGCAGCACCCGCCCCAGCAGTACCCACAGCAGCACTACCCGCCCCAGCAGCCGCAGCAGCCGTACTCCGCCGTGCCCTACAACCAGCCGTACAGCGCGCCCCCGCAGCAGCAGTACCAGCACCCGGGGCCGTACCAGCCGCCCACGCAGTACCAGCCGCCGGCCCCCGTGGCGCCGCCGAAGCGCAACCGCTGGTTCGCCGCCCTGGTCATCAGCGCGGTCCTGCTCGTGATCATGGCGGTCGCCGTGGTCGTCGTCGCCACCACCCGGGGCAACGACAACGAGACCCCGGCCGCCGGCGACGGCACCACGTCGTCGTCGCCGAAGGGCCCGGTCGACGCGTGCCTGGTCGGCAAGTGGAAGCAGACGGGGTACCAGAAGCAGGTCGTGCTCGGCGACACCGACGTCGGCACGCGGGAGAGCCTCGGCACCATCAAGATGACCGGCGGCGGCAAGCAGTGGACGATCAACGCCGACGGCAGCGCGATCGAGGACGACGCGAAGACGGTCTACAGTGGAAAGACGCCGGACGGCCGCACCGTGACCGCGACGTTCTCCGGGTCGACCGAGTGGACCCTGAAGACCGACGGCAACCAGCTCAGCTACGCCGGCAAGGAGAGCACGGCGTCGGTGGTCATCTCGGTCAACGGCGCCAGCAAGGGCCGCATCGACCTGGAGCCCAACACCGACCCGGTGAAGTACACCTGCACCGGCGACGTCTGGCGCACGACGAGCAACTCGGACCCGGACGCATTCGGCAGGTTTGACCGCGTGAAGTAGCCCGACCGGGGGTACTGGCCATGCATGGCGACATGGATCACCCAGGTCGGTGAGCGGGCCCGGGCCCGGCTGACCACCGCGCGCAAGGGCGGCCCGGTCCCGCCCTTCGATACCGGCCCGGACGAGGCGGACGTGCTGCTCGTCCACCCGGCGTCCACAGTGGAGGACGGCATCCCCCGCGGCATCAAGGTCGCGGGGGCCTGGGCCTGGCGGGTCATCCTGTTCGTCCTGGCCGCGTACCTGCTGCTCAAGCTGATCTCGACGCTGCGGCTGGTGGTCATCCCGGTCGTCGTGGCGCTGCTGCTGGCCGCGCTGCTGGAGCCCGCGGCCGGCCGGCTGCGCCGGCACATGAAACGCTCGCTCGCCGCCGCGATCGTGCTCGTCGGCGGCCTGATCGTGGTCTTCGGCGGCCTCAGCGTGATCGTGTACACCTTCATCGCCCAGTTCGACAACCTGGCCGAGCAGGTGCGGGGCGGCCTGAACGAGATCCGCCACTGGCTGTCGTACGGCCCGCTGCACATCTCCGAGCAGCAGTTCAACGACACGGTCGACCGGCTGCAGCAGCAGGTGACGGCCAACCGCGGCGCGCTCACCGCCGGCGCGCTGAGCACCGCCACGACCCTCGGCGAGGTGCTCACCGGGTTCTTCCTGGTGCTGTTCACCCTGTTCTTCTTCCTGCGCGACGGCACGCAGATCTGGCACTTCCTGTGCCGGCTGCTGCCGGGGCCGGCGCAGCTGCCGGTCGCGCGGGCCGGGCACTACTCCTGGTCCACGCTGGTGTCGTACGTGCGGGCCACCGTCCTGGTCGCGTTCGTCGACGCCGTCGGCATCGGCACCGGCCTGGTCGTCCTGCGGATCCCGCTCGCCCTGCCGCTGGCCGCGCTGGTCTTCCTCGGCGCGTTCATCCCGGTCGTCGGCGCCACGCTGTCCGGCACCGTGGCCGTGCTCGTCGCGCTGGTCACCAACGGGCCGGTGAGCGCCCTGCTCGTGCTGGCCGTGGTCATCGCGGTCCAGCAGCTGGAGGGCCACGTCCTCCAGCCGCTCATCATGGGCCGGGCGGTCGCCCTGCACCCGCTCTCGGTCATCCTCGCCATCACCACCGGCGTCGTCGTCGCGGGGATCGTCGGCGGGCTGGTCTCGGTGCCGCTGCTCGCGGTCGGGAACACCGCGGTGCGGTACCTCGCCCGGCACCCGGACGGCGAACCCACCCCGGAGGGCGAGCCGCCCGGCACCGAGCCCGCCGACGAGGACGAGGGCGGAGGAAACGGTACGGTCGAGGCTGAGAAGGAACAGCCGTAAGGAGCGAACATGCCGTTGACCGGTGAGTACGAGCCGAGCCCGACCGACTGGGCGCGCGAGCAGGCCGAGCTGTTCGAGCGCACGAACGGCGCGGAGGGCAACACGCTGCGGGGGCGGCCGATCATCCTGCTCACCTCGCTGGGCGCGAAGTCCGGGAAGCTGCGCAAGACCCCGCTGATGCGGATCGAGCACGACGGGGAGTACGCGGTGGTCGCCTCGCGGGGCGGCGCGCCGACGCACCCGGTGTGGTACCACAACCTCGTCAACCACCCGCTGGTCGAGCTCCAGGACGGGCCGGTCCGCCGGGACTACACGGCCCGCGAGGTGACCGGCGCGGAGCGGGAGACCTGGTGGAAGCGGGCGACGGCGACCTGGCCCGACTACGACGACTACACGACGAAGACCGACCGGACGATCCCCGTCTTCGTGCTCACTCCGGTCGCGGATGCGTGATCATCCGGTACTGCTGACGCTGCTGGCCATGCAGCGGCAGAACTGGGAGCAGGGCGTGGCCACCCACGCCCTGCTCGACCTGGGGCTCGGCGACCTCGCCGCGCGGCTGGCCCGCGACGCGGCCGTGCACCAGAGCCCCGACGGCCGCCTGGGCACCATCGGGGACGACGCGGGGTCCGTGAACTCCGGTGCGATCTACGAGGCGGCGGTACTGGCGGGGCTGACCGGCGCCGCCTCGAAGCAGCTCGACTGGATCGTCACGGCGGCGCCGCGCGCGGCCGACGGCACGCTGTTCCACCTGCTCGGCGGGCGGGAGGTGTGGGCCGACACGGTGTACATGGCGGTGCCGATGCTCGCCTTCGCCGGGCGCCCGGAGCTCGCCGTCGCCCAGGTCGAGGGCCACCGGGCCCGGCTGTGCACCGGCGGGCTCTACGCGGCCCGGTACGACGAGGCGACCAGCGCGCTCGCCGCGCCCGAGCACTGGGGCACCGGCAGCGGCTGGGTGGCCGCCGGGATCGCCCGCGCGATCCGGCACGACCCCGCCCTGGCCGGGCCGCTCGCCGGGCACGCCCGTGAGGTCCTGGACGCCTGCCTCGCCTGCCGGCGCGCCGACGGGCTGTTCGGCAACGTGCTGGACGACCCCGGCTCGTTCACGGAGGCCAACGTCGCGCAGATGCTGGAGTACACCATCCGCACCGGCGTCGCCGGCGGCTGGCTCCCCGCCTCGTATCTGGGCCCGGCGGACTCGCTGCGCGCGGCCGTGGCGCCGCTCGTCGAGGACGGCTGGGTGACCTCCGTCTGCGGCGCGCCGACGTTCGACCGGCCCGGCGTGTCGGCCGAGGCGCAGGCGTTCCACCTGCTCGCCCTCGCCGCCGGCCGCACCGCCGGCTGAGCACGCTCAGGGCCGCCTCGGCGGCCGCCTCCAGGGTGCCGACCGTCGCGCGCTGGGCGGCCGAGGCGGGCTTCGCGTCGTGCGAGACCCTGCCGATCGAGCACGACTTCTGGCGCTTCTACC
>NZ_JBEXCY010000376.1:0-5276 GCF_040605515.1 Dactylosporangium sp. NPDC005572
CGCGTGGAGGCGCTTGACGTGCTCGTCACGACCACCGTGGGGGAGGACGCATGAGCGCCACCGCCCGCCCCGGTCACGGCACCGCCCGCCGCCGCGCCCGCCGGACCGGCCGCCAACGGCCGTTCCGCCACGCTGCCCCAGCTACCGCACCGGGTCCGCGGCGCGCATCTCGCCGATCCGCTGCGGGACGCCGCCACCCCCGCCGACAGTCCGCCGCCGGCCGCGCGGCCCGTCTCCGCGAGCCCTGACGACGCCCGGCGCCTCGCCGCCGGATTCATGAACGGGTACGCGCGGGGGCAGGACGCCGCCGCGCCAGAGAACGGGAGATGACCGCATGGCCGCCGACCTTTCCTACCTGCTGGACCGCTTCGGCCGTACCGTCGCCGACGTGCGCTCCTCGATCGTGCTCAGCGCCGACGGGCTGCTGCTGGCCCGGTCCAGCAACCTCGACCAGGCCGCCGCAGACCAGCTCGCCGCCGTGGCCGCCGCGCTGAACGGGCTGGCGCGCGGGGCGTCCCGGCAGCACGGCTGGGGCCTGGGCCGCAAGACCATCATGGAGATGGAGCACGCCTACTTCTTCGTGTCCGCGCTCGGCCCCGACGCGAGTGCCTGTCTCGCCGTCTGCGCCGACATCAACGCCGACGTGGGGCAGATCGCCTACGAGATGGCCGTGCTCGCCGGGCAGGCCGGGGCGTTCTTCGCGCCCGGGCTGCGGCCGAGCCCGGCCCTCACCGCCTGACCCGGACCGGCGGAACCCGACATGGTGGAGGCAGCCGCACCCGACGACTGGGACGACCTGCCCGAGCCGCTGGTGCGGCCCTACGCGGTGACGAACGGCCGGACCGGACCGGCGGCCCCGCTGATGCTCCTCGCGCTGGTCTGCACGACGACGGCCGGCCAGCGGGCGCTGTGGGAACGCTACCCGCTGGAGCCCGAGGCGCGCGCCATCGCCGTGTTATGCGTCCAGATCCACTCGATCGCCGAGATCGGCGCGCACCTGCGCCTGCCACTCGTCGTCGTGCAGGTGCTCGTCGACGACCTGCAGCGGGCCGGGATCCTCTCCGTGCACCGCCCGCCCGACGTGGAACGCCCCGGTCGGGACCTCCTCAAGAAGGTGTTGGATGGACTCGTTCGGCTCTGACCCGGCCGTGGCGGCACCGACCGCGGTGAAGATTCTCATCGCGGGCGGGTTCGGGGTGGGCAAGACCACGTTCGTGTCGTCGGTGAGCGAGATCCCGCCGCTGACGACCGAGGCGCCCCTCACCGCGGCCGGCCTCGGTGTCGACGACACCGCCGGCATCGCGGGCAAGCACACCACCACGGTCGCGCTGGACTTCGGCCGGATCACGCTCGGCGAGGGCGAGATCATGCTGTACCTCTTCGGCACGCCGGGCCAGGACCGCTTCTGGTTCATGTGGGACGAGCTCGCCCGGGGCGCGATCGGCGCGGTCATCCTGGTCGACACCCGCCGGATGGCCGACGCGTTCCCGGCGATCGACTTCTTCGAGGACCGCGGGGTGCCGTTCCTGCTCGCGGTGAACCAGTTCCCCGACGGCCCGACGTACCCGCTGACCGACGTGGCCCGCGCCGCCGACCTGCCGCCGGGGCGGCCCCTGGTGTACTGCGACGCCCGGGAGCGCGGCAGCGCCCGCGCCGCGCTGGTGCACCTCACCAGGCACGCCCTGCAGCTGACCCCGTGACCCGCGGCCCGCCTCAGTCGCGCCAGTCGATCTCGTGCGAGTACATCCGCCGCGCCGCGCCGGCGGAGAGCCGCACGCCGACGGGGAGCATCCGGTTGCGCAGCCACCGGCTCGCCGTGCTGCGGGCGCCGAGACTGCGGCGGTTGTTGCGGGCGACGGCCGCGACCCGGGCCACTCGCGGGCGCCGGCCGCGCTCGTAGGCGGTGAACGCGGCCTCGATGCCCGGCCGGTCACGCAGCTCGCGGGCCAGCGTCACCGCGTCCTCCAGGGCCATCGACGCACCCTGCCCGCCGAAGGGTGGGAACGCGTGGGCCGCATCGCCGACCAGGCAGATCCGGCCGCGGTGCCAGGCGTCCAGCGGCGGCACCTCGTAGATGGGCTGGCGGATGATCGCGCGGGTCGCGGCGATCAGCGCGGCGGCGGGTGAGTCCCCGCCGTCGGCCTCGGCCAGGAGCCGGTCGCGCCAGGCGTTGTCCGCGACGGCGGGCCAGTCGTCCCCGGGCCGGTCGGGCAGGACCGTGTTGCAGGACCAGAAGACCTCACCCGAGTCCTGCGTGGCGTAGCGCACCGGGAGCCGCCGGCCGAGGAGGTCCTCGAGCGTGTGCCGGGACAGGGCCGGCCCGCCGGGCCGGCACACGCCGGCGCTGGAGATGATTCCCGTGTACCGCGCCGGCCGCGCTTCGGTCATCGTGACCGCGCGGACCCGCGACCACGGCCCGTCACACCCGACGAGCAGGTCCGCGGCGTCCACCGTGCCGTCCTCGAAGGAGCCGGCCACCCCGTGCCGGGACTGCTCGACCTCGACGAGCCGGCGCCCGAACGCGACGTCGGCGCCGGCCGCGACGGCTCGCTCGCGCAGGACCCGGTGCAGTGCCCCGCGCCGCACCGACAGCGCGCCCGGCAGCGGGACCTCGGCCAGCCGCCGGTTGTCGTGGTCGCGGAAGACGATCCGGTCGCACGCGGTGCCCTCGGCCCGCAAGGCCGGCTCCACGCCGAGCGTGCGCAGCACGCTCAGGCCGTTCGGCATGATCATCATCCAGCCGCCGGCCGCGTCGTCCGGCTCGGGCCGCGCCTCGCGCAGCGCGACCTCGAATCCGGCCCAGCGCAGGGCCACCGCCACCGCCGGTCCCGCGACGCCGCAGCCGACGACGAGAGCCTTCCGTTCCAGCATCTGGTCACCCTTTCGATCGGCTGCGGCAAGCTTTCCGCCGGTACCGCCGGAGAAGATCACCCACCTGGCCGAACCGCCCGGCTCGGCCCAGTCCCACCGGGCGGCATCGGTCAGGGCGATGCTGGAGCGTGACCGACCAGGGATCGTCAGGGCCGGCCGATGATGGCGTGCAGCGCCGCGACATGGTCGCGGTACGCGGCCCGGCCCTGCCTGGTGAGCCGCAGCCAGACGCGCGGGCGCCCGTCGCGGGCGGCCTTGCGCTGGCTCACGTAGCCGGCCTCGGCCAGCACGCTCACGTGTTTGCTGAGGGCCGACGCGCTCAGCCCCAGGCTCTCCTGGACGGTGCCGAACTCGATCTCGGCCGCGGCGTCGAGCATCGCGCAGATCTGCAACCGGCTGGGCGCGTGGATGACGGTGTCGAGCCAGCCGCTCACCGCTCGCGCCGGATCAGGGCGCCGGCCGCGAGGACCAGCGCAGCGCAGGCCGCCGCGGCGGCGATCCAAGCGACCGGGTGACCGACCAGCGCCGCCGCGACCAGGACGCCGGCGAACACCGGGACCGCGGACAGCAGCACCCCGGCCCGTAGCCGGCCGCGCACGCCGGTCAGCTCGGTGTTCAGCCCGATCGTCACGCCGATGCCGGTGACGAGGAGCAGCAGGACGGGCACGGCGGCCCAGCCGGGCAGCAGCCCGGTCAGCGGCACCGCCGCGCTGAGCGCGGCCAGGGTGGGAAGGTGCCACGGGCGGACCCCGGCCCGGGCCACCGCGGCCCGGGCGATCTCGGTCTGCCGGAGCGCGGCCGCGGCCTGCTCGGCCGATACAGTTTCCATATTGGAAAGTCTGAGCGAGACTTTCCGGCTTGGCAAGTCTAGGTGCGGTGCCCGCCCCGGCCGGGCCATAGCGCGCACGACCCGCCGCACGGTCACTGGGCACGCCCGGCGAATCCGCGCACGGTGCCGCGGTCCGGATGCAGTGCCTGGTGCAGGAGGCCGGGCTCGCCGTCGAGCAGCAGCTCCACCAGCCGGGCGAGCACGGGCGCCTGGACCGTCCCGCCGGCGTTGGTGCCGCCGGCCACCACGACCCGGCCGTCGAACACCTCGACGGCCTCGACGACGGGCAGGCCGTCGGGTGTCATGGGGTACTCGCTGTACCGCCGCTCCAGGACGGTCAGCGGCCCGGGGAACAACCGGCCGAGCAGGTCCTCCAGCGCCTTGGCGAGTTGCTCGGCGGCGGGCTCGCCGGGCCTGGGCCGGGCGAGGCCGAGGAAGCCGAACCCGCCCGCCGCGTGCAGGCGGATGCCGTCCGGTGACAGCGTGAGGTTGACGACACCGAGCGGTTCCGGGGCGTGGACCTTCAGCGGGTGGTGCAGACCCGGGTTCCTGATCGTCACGAACACACCCAGGACCTGCTGGACGGTGCCGGCCGAGCGCGCGTCGGCGCCCAGCAGGTCCGCCAGGTCGGGGCCGTCGACGGCGACCACGACCGACGCCGCCGCGAGCGTCGAGCGGTCGGCCAGTTCGACGTCCACGCCGCCGGGTCGGGCGTGCAACCGCCGCACCGGGCTCGAGTCGCGGAACCGCACGCCGCTCGCGGCCGCCAGGTCGCGGACCGCACCGGCGAACGCGTGCGCGTTGACGGTCATCCCGTCGACCTCCACCACGCCGCCGCCGGTCGCCTCGGGGCCGAGGGCGGGCCAGCGGCGGTGGACCTCGGCCGCGTCCAGCTCGTGCGCCGCGGCGTTCACCCGGGACTGCAGGCGCAGCCCGGCGGCGAGTTCGGCCGCCGAGAGGTACAGCCTGGACGGTCGCCGGTCCACCCGCAGCGTCGTGAAGGCGTCCGGCCGGCGGCGCAGCAGCGCCTCCCAGCCCGCCAGCCCGAACCGGTTGAGGCCGACGGCGAGGTCGGCGGCGAGCGCGCGGAACCCCGGGCGGTCCGCCACCGCCGCGAAGGCGGCCGCCCAGGCCTGCTCGGCCGGGTCGAGCGACCGGGGATCGCGGGTCAGCCAGCCGCCCTCGGGCAGCGGCCGGTGCAGCGCCTCCCGGCGGGATGCAGTGGCGTGGGGGAGCGTCTCGGTGAGCGAGAGGTGGTGGGCGTCCGCGCCGCGGAAGGTCGCGGCCCGGTGGGCGGGATCGGTGCGCCCGGCCGGGGCCGCGTCGAGCAGGAGGACCTCGCGCCGGCCCGTCTCGCCCAGCAGGAGGGCGACGGTCAGTCCGACGATCCCGCCGCCGACGACCACGATCCGGCCGGACGGCCGGGGCACCCGGGGGCTGCGCACCGGAAGGTCGCCCAGCTCGCTGGTGGCCGCCGCGACCAGGGCGGCCTGGTCGAGCTCGGCGGCGCACGCGGGCGCGCTCGCCGCGTTGGAGCCGAGGGTGAATCCCGGCCGCGGCCGGTCCGGCCCGCCCC
>NZ_JBEXCY010000377.1:0-5219 GCF_040605515.1 Dactylosporangium sp. NPDC005572
CGGCCGGGTCGGCCGGCGGCGCGCCGAGCCGGACCGCCAGACCGTGCCGGGCGAGGGCCTCGGCGACGGCCCCGACGACGAGCCGGTGCGGACCCGCCAGCGAGTACGCGCACCGCACCGCCACCACGCCGGCCTGCACGTCGTCCGTCGCCGGCAGCGTCGAGGGCGCCGGAGTACTGAGGTTCTGCATACCCACCTTCCTGATGGGCGGGGTGTGTGCGAGAGCGCTTTCCAGGCGGTTTGCCAGTAGATTTGCACACTGGTGAGAGCGCTCTCTTATCCTGTTGTTGTACGCGGCCGATCACGGCATGTCAAGGTCGAGACGACCGGCGCGCATCCCCGGACCGTTGACCAGGGCAGCGTCACGCATCGAGGGGATCGCGCCCGCGTGGAAGCTGATCACGCGGCAGCACCGGACACGTCGCACTGCCAGGACGGCACACGACGGACGGCGCCCGCCGCAGTGTCAGCCCCGCATCCGGCGAACGGCGCCCGGTGGCGTCAGCCCCCGCCGCCGCCGGACCGCACCCGGTCGCGTGTCAGCCCAGCAGCCGACAAGCTGCACCAGGTCGGCCGGGGGTGCGCAGCCCGGCCCCGGCTGGTCCTGGCTGTCTGGGTGGTGCTGATCGCCGGGCTGGTCACGGCGGTCGCGCTGCACGGGCGGCCGACCGACAACGACGTCACCCTGCCCGGCAGCGACGCCCAGGCCGCCCGCGACCTGCTGGAGCGGGCCGACCCGGGCGCCCGCCAGGCCAACGCCCAGCTGGTCGTCCACGTCGAGCACGGCCGCCTCGACGACCCGGCCAACACCGCCGCGATCGGGCGGGCCGCCGACGCGATCGGCCGGGGGTTGCTGGTACCGGCGACGATGGCGCTGCTGGGACCGGCCAACTGGTGGCGGCCGGGGCGGGTCGCGCGCCCGGCGGAGGTCCCGGTGGGCTGACCGGCCACGGGGTTCACAGCCGGCTCACAGCCGGCGCCCAAGCTTCCGGCAACCTTGCCGCCTATGTATGAGGCATGCTGCTTGACGAAGCACCGGCGGCGGCCGGGCCACGCCACGCCGCCCCGGCCGCCTCGCCCCGCTGGTGGGCCGACGCCGCCGGGGTCGCCGGCTGGGCGAGCCTGCTGGTGGTGACCGTCCTGTGGGTCGGCAACCGCGGGCTGCAGGACCTGGGCGGCGCCTGGCCGGACGCGGTGTCCTCGCTGGGGCGGCTCACCGGCCTGCTCGCCTCGGACCTGCTGCTGCTCCAGGTGCTGCTGATGGCTCGGGTACCGCTGGTGGAGCGCGCCTTCGGCCAGGACCGCCTGGCCCGCTGGCACCGCTGGACCGGCTTCACGTCCTTCCACCTCATGCTGGCGCACGTCGTGCTCATCACCGTCGGCTACGCCGGCGCCGCCGACGCCAACGTGTTCGGCGAGCTGTGGGAGCTGGTCGTCGACTATCCGGGGATGCTGCTCGCCACGGCGGGGACGCTGCTGCTGGTCCTGGTCGTGGTGACATCGGTGCGGGCCGCGCGCCGGCGGCTGCGGTACGAATCCTGGCACCTGCTGCACCTCTACGCGTACCTCGGCGTCGGGCTGGCGCTGCCGCACCAGATCTGGACCGGTACCGACTTCGTCGGCTCCGCCTGGTCGCGCGCCTACTGGTGGAGCCTGTACGCGGCCGCCGCCGGCGCCGTCGTGGTCTACCGCCTCGGCCTGCCGGCCTGGCGCAACTGGCGCCACCGGCTCGTCGTCGACCGGGTCGTCGCCGAAGGCCCCGGCCTGACCACGGTCTACCTGCGCGGCCGTGACCTGGACCGGCTGCCGGTGCGGGCCGGGCAGTTCTTCCAGTGGCGGTTCCTCGACGGGCGGGGCTGGAGCCGCGCCCACCCCTACTCCCTGTCCGCGACGCCGCACACCGGCGTGCTGCGCATCACCGTGAAGGACCTCGGCGACGGCAGCGCCCGCCTCGCCGGGCTGCGGCCCGGCACCCGGGCGCTGATCGAGGGCCCCTACGGCCGGCTCACCGGCGAGCACTACACCGGCGGCCCCGTCGTCATGCTCGCCTGCGGCATCGGCGTCACCCCGCTGCTGGCCCTGCTCGGCGAGCTGCCCTACGCCCCCGGCCAGGCGACCCTGGTGTACCGGGCGCGCAGCGAGGCGGACCTGGTGTTCCGCTCCGAGCTGGACTGGCTGGCCCGGCAGCGCGGCGTCCGGGTCGGGTACCTCCTCGGCCCGCGGGCCCGCGCGGACTCCTGGCTGCCCGCCTCCGCCGCCGGCCTGACCGACGCGGAGGCGCTGCACCGCCTCGTCCCGCACATCCGCGCCGCCGACGTCTACCTGTGCGGCCCCGACGCCTGGACCGCGGCGGCCCGCGCCGCCGCCCGGGCCGCCGGCGCCTCCCCCGACCGCATCCACACCGAACAGTTCGCCTGGTAGGAGCGACCCGTTGCGACGTATCACCCTCTGGCTGCTCTCCACCGTCGCCGCGGTGGTCCTGTTGTTCAGCTACCGCACCAGCCTCGGCACCGGCACGCCGCCGGCCGCCACGGCCGGGACGACCAGCACCACCGGCGGCGAAGGCAGCGCCGGTAGCGGCACCGTCTACGCGGGCTCGGTCGCCCCGACCCGCTGGGGTGACGTCCAGGTCACCATCACCGTCACCGACGGCCGGATCACCGCCGTGGACGTCCCGGTCTACCCCGACAACAACGGCAGGGACCGGCAGATCAACGCCCGCGCCCTGCCCATCCTCGTCCAGGAGACGATCGACGCCCAGAGCGCCGACATCGACACCGTCTCCGGCGCCACCGTCACCACCGACGGCTACAAGGAGTCCCTGCAGGCCGCCATCGACAAGGCCCAGCTGAAGTGACCGCGGCCCGGTAGCGGCGGACGCCGAACCTCACGCCAGCCCCTGGTGGTTGAGGTACAGCACGATGCGCAGCGTCCCGCCGTCGTCGTGCAGCAGGAACGACGACGACAGCCGCACCGGCGCTCCCCCGTCGAGCCGGGGCGCCGACCACTCGGTGCGCACGAGGCGGTAGCGGTCGTCGAGCGGCTGGACCCGCAGGTCGGTCAGCTCGGCCCGGCCCACGCCGGCGTCCGCGAACATCTGCGCGCGGCGCGGCAGGGCCTGCAGGAACGCGTCGCGGGTGATGGGCCGGGCGCCGCCCGGTTCGGCGGCCAGGAAGGCGTCGGCGAAGCAGCCGGCCAGGGTCGCGGTGTCGAGGGCGTCGCTCGCGACGCGGAAGGCATCGAAGAAGGTGGTGACCCGATCGTCCATGCCGCAACCGTAGGACACCGAACAGCACATCATAGCCGATGATGGATCATGGTTCCAGTACTGTCCGGGTCGTTCCCGATCAGCCGTACCGGCAGTGTTGCCGGCAGTGTCGGCGAACCCGGCGGGCAGGTCACCGGGCGGCTACCCTCCAGCCATGGGAAACGCAGGCCGATGAGGACAGGCGCAGCGGCCGGCCACCCGGGGTACTTCCACGAGGCGATCCGCTACGACACCGACGAGCACCTGCTCGCCGTCGTCGTGCCGTTCCTGCTCGGCGGGGTCGCCGCCGGCGAACCCACGATGGTGGTGCTCGGCGAGCGCACCGCCGGGCTCGTCCGCGCCGCGCTGCCCGCCGGCTGCCCGGTCGGGTTCCTGACCGCCGGCGAGCTCTACACCCGGCCGGCCGGCACGATCCGCGCCTACCGGCAGCTGCTGGCCGGGCACACCGACGCCGGGGCCGGGCAGATCCGCATCGCCGGTGAGCTGCCCCCCGAGGCGCACGCCGCCACCTGGGACTGGTGGGCGCGGTACGAGTCGGCGATCAACCACGCCTACGACGGGTTCCCGCTGTGGAGCATGTGCGCCTACGACGAGCGCACCACGCCGCCGGCGGTGCTCGCCGACGTCGCCCGCACCCACCCGCGCACCGCCCGGCCGGACGGCCGGCACGAGCCGAACCCGCAGTACACCCGGCCCGAGGAGTTCCTCCTCGAACACCGGCCGCCGGTCGCCGACCCGATCCAGGCCGGGCCGCCGGTCGCCGAGCTGGTCGGCCCGACGCCGGCCGAGGCCCGGGAGGCGGTGCGCACGGGCACGCCCGACGACTTCGACGAGCTCGACGACCTCGACGACCTCGCCCTGGCGGTCAGCGAGATCGTCACCAACGCGCACCTGTACGGCCGGCCGCCGGTCCGGATGCGGGTGTGGGCCGGGGCGGGCCGGGTCGTCGTCACCGTCGCCGACGGCGGTCCCGGGCCGGCGTACCCGTTCGCCGGGCTGCTGCCGACCGGCGGCAGCGACGCCTCCGCCGGGTTCGGGCTGTGGATCGCGCACCAGGCCTGCGACCACGTGAGCCTGTCCCGGTCGGCGGACGGCTTCACCGTCCGGCTGACTCAGCGCGCCCCGTGACGCAGGCCGGCCTCGTGCGCCACGACGATCGCCTGAGCCCGGTCCCGCACGTCGAGCTTGGCCAGGATGTGCCGGACGTGCGTCTTCACGGTGGCCATGCTGATGACCAGCTCCGCGGCGATCTCCGCGTTCGACAGGCCGGCGCCGATGCGGGTCAGCACCTCCAGCTCGCGCTCGCTGAGGTCGGCGACGCCGGCGGGCGGCGCCGGCGGCCGCGGCGGCCGCGCCGCGAAGTGGTCCATCAGCCGGGCCAGCACGCTCGGCGCCAGCACCGGCTCGCCGTCCACGGCGCGGCGGACCGCGTCGGCCAGGCCCTCCGACGTCACGTCCTTGAGCAGGAAGCCGACCGCCCCGGCCCGCAGGGCGTTGACGACGTGCTCGTCGGCGTCGAACGTGGTGAGCGCGATGACCCGGGTGCTGCCGTCGCCGTCGGCGACGATCCGCCGGGTCGCCTCGACGCCGTCCAGCACCGGCATGCGCAGGTCCATGAGCACCACGTCGGGCCGCTGCCCGGCGACGGCCGCGACCGCGGCGGCGCCGTCGCCCGCCTCGGCCACCTCGAACCCGGCCAGCTCGAGGATCAGCCGCAGGCCCTGCCGCACCAGGGCCTGGTCGTCGACGACCAGGACGCGGATCATCGCGCCTCCCCGGCCGGAAGCGTCACGTGTACCTCGAACGAGCCGTCACGGACCGCGGCGGTGAACGTGCCGCCGAGCAGCTCCGCCCGGTGCCGCATGCCGGCCAGGCCGCGCCCCGGCACCGGCTGCGTGCCCCCGTCCGACGAGGCCGCGTCCTGGTACTACTCGGAGCGGGTGATCAGCTG
>NZ_JBEXCY010000378.1:1817-3149 GCF_040605515.1 Dactylosporangium sp. NPDC005572
AGCGGCGGTGGGTTTGGTGTTGGTTGAGAATTGCACAGTGGATGCGAGCATCTTTAAAGCTTTGTGGTCAAGTTGCTGAGGGCGTACGGTGGATGCCTTGGCACCAGGAGCCGATGAAGGACGTGGGAGGCCGCGATAGGCCTGGGGGAGCTGTCAACCGAGCTGTGATCCCAGGGTGTCCGAATGGGGGAACCCGGCACCAGTCATGTGGTGTCACTCCTGCCTGAACACATAGGGCAGGTAGAGGGAACGCGGGGAAGTGAAACATCTCAGTACCCGCAGGAAGAGAAAACAATAGTGATTCCGTGAGTAGTGGCGAGCGAAAGCGGAAGAGGCTAAACCGGGCACGTGTGATACCTGGCAGGGGTTGCGTGTTCGGGGTTGTGGGGCATGTTGTGATCGGGCTGTCGACCGGTCGGGCAGTGAGAAAGTCAGTGGTTAGTCGAAGCGTCTGGAAAGGCGTGCCGTAGACGGTGAGAGTCCGGTAGGCGAAAACTGCTGGCCTGCTTATATGTGTTCCCGAGTAGCGGCGGACTCCTGTAATCTGCCGTGAATCTGCCAGGACCACCTGGTAAGCCTAAATACTCCCTGGTGACCGATAGCGGACGAGTACCGTGAGGGAAAGGTGAAAAGTACCCCGGGAGGGGAGTGAAATAGTACCTGAAACCGTGCGCCTACAATCCGTCGGAGCGTCCTGCCTTTTGGTGGGGGTGACGGCGTGCCTTTTGAAGAATGAGCCTGCGAGTTAGTGATACGTGGCGAGGTTAACCCGTGTGGGGGAGCCGTAGCGAAAGCGAGTCTGAATAGGGCGTTCAGTCGCGTGTCCTAGACCCGAAGCGGAGTGATCTAGCCATGGGCAGGCTGAAGCGCGGGTAAGACCGCGTGGAGGGCCGAACCCACCAACGTTGAAAAGTTGGGGGATGATCTGTGGTTAGGGGTGAAAGGCCAATCAAACTCCGTGATAGCTGGTTCTCCCCGAAATGCATTTAGGTGCAGCGTTGCGTGTTTCTTGCCGGAGGTAGAGCACTGGATGGCCTAGGGGGCCTACAAGCTTACTGAAGTCAACCAAACTCCGAATGCCGGTAAGTGAGAGCGTGGCAGTGAGACTGCGGGGGATAAGCTTCGTAGTCGAGAGGGAAACAGCCCAGATCACCAGCTAAGGCCCCTAAGCGTGTGCTAAGTGGTAAAGGATGTGGGGTCGCATAGACAACCAGGAGGTTGGCTTAGAAGCAGCCACCCTTGAAAGAGTGCGTAATAGCTCACTGGTCAAGTGGTTCCGCGCCGACAATGTAGCGGGGCTCAAGCACACCGCCGAAGCTGTGGCATTCACAC